>NZ_JBFTSN010000653.1:0-2406 GCF_056400045.1 Paenibacillus sp. 01L418 | reverse complement strand
GTCCAGCAGTACGACGTCTGGCAGCTCAATTAACATTTTGGCTAGTGCGGCGCGGTTGCGCCAGCCGCCTGACAATTGATCGATAGGCTGTTGACGCGATTGCTCATCAAATCCAAGCTTAGTGAGTACGGTATCGATCTCTACAGCAGCATTCCAGCCATTATGATGCTCCATCTGCTCGAAGAGATCTGCTTGACGATTCAGCAGCTGATCCATTTCATCAGCATCAACGGTAATACCAAGCTTTTCTCCGATTTCCCCAAGCTCGCGTTCGATGATCCAAATATGCTCATAACAAAGCTCCAGCTCTTGTTTGACGGAACGATTGCCGCTAAGCTCTGAGAACTGTGAGAAGTAGCTCACCTTAACCTTCGGATCAACCTCTACCTTCCCTGCTGTAGGCTCTTCTCTGCCTAAAATAAGTTTAAATACGGTCGATTTTCCTGCGCCGTTACGGCCTATAAGACCGATTCGTTCCCCTTTGCTTATACGAAAATAAATATCTCGAAAAATAAGTGTATCTTCATACTTTTTCGTTACGTTCTCCAACCGAATGACGCTCATGTCGCTCACCTCTGTATATGGTTGTAAACCACTTTCGGGTGATGTGTCAAGCTAAGTGCAGCATACATCTATTAGACAGCTTTACAACAGCTTCACTGTACCATTGGTATAACCTACGATGACCTTAGTTGCCATACCGATAAACAATCCGTTATCGACGACACCAGGGATGAGATTTAATGTATGTTCCAGCTGTTCTGCTTGTGAAATGATACCAAACTGACAATCTACAATAAAGTTGCCATTATCCGTTACAAACATTTGATTTTCTTTCGTTCTCACTGTCGTCTCAGCGCCGAGATTACGCAGTTTTCTTATTGTCATTTCGTAACCAAACGGAACGATTTCTACCGGGAGCGGGAAACGTCCCAATTGCGCGACATGCTTGCTTTCATCTACGATGATAATTAGCTGCTTACTGGCGGCAGCTACGATTTTCTCTCGGAGCAGCGCGCCTCCTCCGCCTTTGATTAAGTTCCATTCGTTATTTACTTCATCTGCGCCGTCAATTGTCACATCAATTTGCTCAATCTCTGCGAATGGAAGCATCGTTATGCCAAGCTCTATCGCAAGCTCTTCAGAAGCTCTCGACGTAGCAATCGCCTTAATCGATAGGCCCTCCTTTACTTTTTGGCCGATTTTTTGAATCGCCCAATAAGCGGTTGATCCTGTTCCTAATCCCACGACCATTCCGTCCTTAAGAAACTCGACAGCTTTTTCGGCGGCTAATTTTTTTGAGTCCATTTATACAGCTCCTTCACTCAATCAATCGTATTTTGTAAAAAAATATTGTACTCACTATATTAATGGAGAGTCATCTCAAATGAACGCTATTTATGTCGTTAATTATTAATTTTCACATGCATCAACCGACAAACATCACATCACGAATCTGGTAGACTAGCAATTAGGTTGTCCCACCACAGAATAGGAGCGCTGATTATGCACACAATTTCGAATGAACAATTTACGAATGAAACGATTGCTTTTGACGGATTTAGCTTTATCGGGTGTACCTTTTCGAACTGCGTCATCATTATCACTACGCTGGACTTTAATTTTGAACGATGCTCTTTTTATGATTCTTCCCTGCACGTCAACCCGAAACTTCCCATATTCGCGATCTCTCACAAGCTTTCACAGTCTACTTATGATTCAGACACGAACTGTTATCAGAACGATTATAAGTATCCCCAAACCGTTGTAGAATTACCGGAAGCCGTCCATCGCTGATTCGGTTTAATTTTTCTAAACATACTATTCCCTAATAGGGAATGCAAGTCTGTAATCAAAGGATGCCCTATAAAAAAAATCGCGCTTCTTATCGAAGCGCGATTTTTTGTGCTATTCCTTAATCTAGTTAACGATTCGACTAGCCAATCGTTCGATTCGCAGCACAAGCTCCTGCATATGAAATGGCTTAACGACGTAATCATCTGCACCAATTTGTAGTGCATTGACGATATCAGAAGTATTATTGCGGGCCGTCAGCATGACGATCAACAGCTGTTGTTCAGGATAATTGAGGCGCAGCTCCTTTAATACCTCTAATCCGTCCAAATCAGGCATAGAGCCATCGAGCAGGATAATATACTTTTCACTCTCTTTGTACCAGTTGGAGGATAAGAACGTTCTACCGTCTGCATAACCTTCTGCTTTTACCTTCGTATGATTCGTAGGTTTCCAGTTAAAAAATCGATTGATGATAATCTCTCGGATTAATGGATCATCATCAACGACAATGATGTTTAATATCGATTCGTTTTTGGAATGGTTTAATGCCTTGGAATAAACAACCGTTTGGTTTCTTCCTCCGCGTTTCCCACTGTATAAAGCTTGATC
>NZ_JBFTSN010000652.1:0-2426 GCF_056400045.1 Paenibacillus sp. 01L418 | reverse complement strand
ATGACCGACACAAAGGAACCAAATGCTTGATAGAGTACCTGTTTGAGCACTTCTCCCAGCTCCGTGAGGAGCTCATTCCTTTCAGCATCCGTTTTGCCAAATACGTTGATCTCCAAAGCGGCAATACGGTAGCTTTCTTCCGGGCATTCTGTCTTTATTCGTTCGATAGCAGCCAGGTCACCGCATAGCGCCTTGCAGAATGTCTTCTCCAGCATTTTCAGTTTATTAGCGAGCTGTTGGTCTTCAAACTGCTGAACGATTTGTCTGTTCTCGCTTTCTTCCTGAAGCTTTTTTTTCATTTGATTCAGAACCGTTATGAGTGAATCCGAATTAAGTGTCGGTTTCAAGATGTAATCGCTGGCCCCTAACCGGATTCCTTCCCGTACATATTCGAAATCATTATGACAGCTGAGCAGCAACACCTTGACCCAAGGACATAATTCTTTAGTCTTGCGCGTGAGCTCGAGTCCATCCATCACAGGCATAGCAATGTCGGTGATCAATATATCAATCTCTTGATTCTGAATCCATTTCATTGCGTTTTGCCCGTTTGACGCTTCACCAACCAATGTAAATCCGTGTCTCTCCCAATCAAAAGTGGTACGAAGCCCGATTCGCGCTATCTTCTCGTCATCAACCAATAGCACTCTGTACATAAGTTTCCTCCTTTGAATCAGCAATCGTAATAAGCACCCGGGTCCCTTCGTTTTTGATGCTTGAGATGCTGAGACCGTATGTATTTCCGTAATATAACTGGATGGTCTGATGAACATGATTCAGCCCGATATTGGTCATCCCTTTATTGCTTCGCTCTTTATCGTTCATCTGCAGTTGATGAAGCCTTCCCTCATCTATTCCGATACCGTCGTCGGTTATTTTGACCACGATATTTTTTCCGTTTTGTTCGACTTCGATATCAATTGATCCATCTGCATCCTTTGGAGCGATCCCATGGAAAATGGCGTTTTCGACGATGGGCTGAAGCAGCATTCGGGGAATTTGTATTTTTTTGAGCTCCTCCCGGCAATGGATATTTAAACTGATTTTGTTATCATAGCGGTATTCCTGAATGATCATATATTTCTGGAGCAGTTCAAGCTCCTCCCCGAGCGGAATGAAAACGCCATTCCGTTCAAGACTGCCTTCCAATATTTGAACCAGCGTAGTGACGGCGTTATCTACATCATTGGTCCGGTTCAATTTAGCCATCCACCTAATCGAGTTCAGCGTATTATAAAGAAAGTGAGGGTTAATTTGATAGCGGAGCGCTCGTACTTCCGCCTTTTTTTTCTCCGATTCCTCCTTGGCGATTCGGGCGATTAACAGATCGATCTGTTTGATCATTTTATTAAAGCTGCGGCCCAGCTGCCCAATCTCGTTCCGGCCGACGCTCTTGCTCCGGACACTCAGGTCGCCGTTCTCGCCTTTACGCATCAATCGGCTCAGATTAACTAACGGATTACCGATTTTACGGGTAACGAAATACCCCATGCCCATTGCAGAAAGGATACAGCAAAGTGCAATCCACATCGTGAATTTCCGGATACTGGCCGAATCGGCTGTCAGTTCCTCGAGAGGTACAACCCCAACCACATCCCAGCCGTTATACAGGCGTTCAGGAATCACCAGCGTGCTTTTGTTGTCTTTGTTATATTCTGTCGCTTGCGAAGGAAGGATGAGCTTGGACTCTTTTCCATACTGCTTGGAATCCGGATGATAGAAATAACGGTTCTCGCTATTGGTGACGTAGATGTAACCCGTATCCCCAAATTGAACGCGGTCAAGCTCATCGATCAGAACCTCGCCCATAATCTCAAAGAACATCACGCCGATAATATCGCCGGTTTCCCAGCTTCGTATGGCGCGGCCAAGGCCGAATACAGGAAAGCCCATTTCCGTTTTCTTTAAATAAGAGTTTTGAGAGAGTCCGAACCAAACGCTATTACCGTTTGCTTCCAATATCGCTTTATACCAATCGGAATCCCATTGATCCAGAGACACCAAGGAGTCCGAGCTTAATACCGAATTGTTGCGGTTCACATCGAATATATAGATATCGAGGATTTCTGACGAATTGATCATGATGGATGTTAGGATGTCTTGTCCATCTTGAATCTTGAGCGTGGTTTCATACAACTTCTCTTTCGATTGCTCCTTCAAAATATTGTGGATGACCTTACTGTTTAACACCATCATGGACGAATCATCAAGCTTTTTGAAATAAAGGTTCAGCTTGTCACTCACCTGTGTAATAGTAAGCGAGGCTACCTTACTGACTTGTTCCTCCACGATAGAGGACGATTTATGATAAGACAAAAAACCCATGACCAGAACGGGAAGCGTCATGCCGATAAAGCAGAACAAAAAGAGTTGGACTACAATGGAATGAAAATGACGGAAGCGCATGGTCGTTCCTCCTTTATATT
>NZ_JBFTSN010000651.1:0-2433 GCF_056400045.1 Paenibacillus sp. 01L418 | reverse complement strand
ATCATTAGTTTCTCTTTAATAGCAGTTATGTCCACTGTTCATGACTCTAATCATACTAGCCAAACTTCTTCAAATACAAATGGAGAGGTTATAGAACCGACAGCGAGTGCATATCCAACAAATGATCAAGGTCAAACATATGGACATGGACCATTCCCTGAAGGTGTAAATCAGGGGCCTGATTTAATTAAAGCAGAAGGTAAAAATGGGGTTGTGGGATATGTTAAATCTACAGATTTAGAACCATCAATGTCGTCAATAGAAGAAGCTTTGGCATATAACAAGTCAATGGAAAAACTTGGTTATGTATCACTCCCGCTATATGAAACAGACGGTAAAACTATTATTGGTGAATTTATAATTTATTCTTCTTCCAATGGTGATAAATAAAATTTATCATAAAAACTATTTTATAAGGGGCGGTAATTTCAATGAAATGGAAAAATTTAACTGCTAAAGTAACGGGAGTATGTGCTTTGTCTATCTTATTAATATCAACAACAGTATTTGCTGGTGGTGCAGCATCAACAGAATCATCGAAGACGAAATCAACAGTTAATGGGTATACTTACAATGCTTATTCAACAGCAGAGGTTTCACTATGGACTTGGAATACCTATCAAGCACAATCTACACTAATAGTCCAAGTAGACGGTGGCGGTAACGCACCTTCAGGTTATATGGGTGGACAGGCTCGTTTATATAATTTTACAACTGCTGTTTTAAAAGTTGCAAGCCCTGTGAAATATACTACTTCTGCAACTTCGCTCCTTGTAACTAATACGGCGCAACAAGCAACAGTTACAGATGAAGCTACATATTATGGGCAGGGTAAAGTTCAATATTACAATGGTAATGGTTATGTTGGTATTGAATTAACTAAATCTCCTAATGTTATTCTATCAAATTCATCAAACAAATTTTCCGGAACTAATCAATTACCAGATAACTTGAAAGATCAAGAAGAATACGCTGTAAATAATAATGGGGAAACCTATGGTTCCGGATTATTAGAATCTAAAATAGGAGAAGAGCCAGATTTAATTTTAGCAGAGGGCACCAATGGAGTTCAAGGGTATGTCAAGGCTGACGATTTATTTCCAATTGCATCTAGTCTTCAAGAGGCAACTATTAGTAACAGTAATGGTGATATCCAAGTAATCTCTTTATATGATCAAGATGGTTTAACAGTTATTGGTGAATTTGAATTGAAAGAAGGCAACTCGGTAACTAATTAACATATTAAAAGAGTAGAGGAGGATGCAGCCTAAAAAAGTAGGCTGCATCTTCTTTTTATCACAAAAAGCACGGGCTTCAATAAACTCCCTAGGTACGACAAAAAATCCAATAAACCTAAATTTGAAGTCATGGTCGTATTTTGTGATCATGGCTTATTTATTTTGCCGAATTGACTTTTGTTCATTCAGAAAATTTAAAGGGTCGGACTAATCAAGCCTTATGGCTTCTACGCCAAGAGCATCAAATTATTATAGAAATGGGTTCTGAAGAATAAAGAAAAATACGTATAGCCGGCGCAATTTGCTATGACACAACTGATCTAGCATTAGTTGCAGACTTACGTGAAGTATCAGATATATTTGTAATTGCAGCTATTAATCAAGATATTCAAACATTTGATAATATGGTTGCCGCTTTACATTATCAATTGTGTCAACCTGTTATTTTAGCAAACACAGGAGAGTTTGGAGGTTCTACAGTTCAAGCTCCATTTACGAAGCATGCTCGCCAAATAGCGCAAGTTCACGGCAACAATCAAATTGCTGTTAGTGTATTTGAAGTAGATGCTGCTATTTTTAAATCAGCGTCTCCTGCTCCAACCCACTCTGAAGTTAAAACACCACCTGCTGGCTATAGAGGTAGATCTTGAACTTAGCGTGAGACTGTACACTGGTTATTGAATTGACGATTTGTAGTCAAAAGGTATTAATACCGAAATATTCAAATTCGAAAAGTCTTGCTGTGCCTAAGAAAATCCCAACGAATTCGCTCGTTTGTAAATCATTTCTATAATGATATATAAATTAACAAAAGATGCGACACCCGAGCAATTAAAAAACGCCGGGCTTGGCGCTCATTACGTTGCCCATGACAGTGCTTTGTTCTATGAGAGTGCAGGCGGCGTACCCTTTACGTTTCATTTTTGTCAATTTTATTTGCTATTTTTCTGTTCTTTATGAAAGATAAGTGGAGGTCTGAAGAAGGAATCCTCACTATACTATTATTGATACCCTTTACTTTATTGTGGATAATCCCTTTTATTAGTGATGAAATTAAATTAAGGGTGGCTGTACCTACGAATTACTTAATGGAAACATATATTAACGACAAATATATTTCTAGTTCAAATGTTATTGACACATCGATTGAGTTAGTTAGATATAATTCTGCTAAGAAGATTTTAGATGTAAATAT
>NZ_JBFTSN010000650.1:0-2448 GCF_056400045.1 Paenibacillus sp. 01L418 | reverse complement strand
ATATCAGCCATGATGTTGGTTATAGCAACTTTTCCTACTTCAGCTCGTTATTCAAAAATCATTTTGGTCGAACACCTTCCTAGTGCAGAGAAGAGGCATAACCTATGAAACGGCTGATCTATGGATTGTTCAATCGTTTACGGTTTAATCAAAAACTATTTCTTTCCTATTTAATCGTTATTATCATTCCTATTATGGTGCTTGGCATATACGCCTACAATCAATCAAAGGACATGCTGAAGTTGCAGGCACTGCAAGGGATTGATAAGAATGTAAATACCGTTACTCAGAGTATTGACAATTCGGTTGAACGCTACAATCATGCGATTTGATCGATCCTATTCACTAAGATGTTTCAGAAGATCGTAGCCAATGATTATATCGACTTAGTCAATCTTTCACGGGATTTGAATGATTTCTTAGATCCGTATTTTATTATKATGATGAACCTTGACAAGGATATTCAGAAAATAACCTTTTACACCCAGAGCACTGTGCCGGAATTCGGCGATTTAGTAGTCCCACACAAACGTGTTAGTGAGGAGCCATGGTATAACGAAGTTATCAAGGGGATAGAACCACTATGGAAATATGAGAATAACGAACTGTTTGTAGTCCATAAATTCCCAGGTAATCTAAAAGAGCGCTACACGAATATTGTTTATATGCGAATTAATGAGAGCAGTTTTTTCAAAAACATTACCGATTTAGCTTAGGAGTATGGTGTCATCATCTCTGATGACAATAGTCGGATCGTATATGCGAATCAAAGTGCAAAGTTGACGGCCTTCGACTTCAAGGGCGACCGTTTTCCTATACATAATAGGGGAACGGTTGTTTTTTCTGAGTACGCCGATTTCCGAAACTCTAATGGTTCGCTATTGCTTCCGTATCTCCGATTATCCATTCATGTCCACATAGTGCAAAATTAAGTCTTGTTAGTTCAAATACTAATATGGTTTGGGAGTTTATCATCTAAGAATATGCTTTTACTAATAGACTGATAGTTTAGAGTCTGGAGAAGTTGTTTCAACTTCAGGACAACGAAAAAAACCTTAATTATGAAATTCGGTATACAGCTATGATCTTATTCCAGGCTGGGCAATATGGCCATTCAGGCTTGTGATTTTGTTCACTTGAAGTTTGACAGATACTTTAGCCAACAAATGAAAGAATCAAGCACTCAGAGAGCTAAAAGGAGAAAACAATGAGCACAAGAATAGACTTACAACATTACCCTTATATGAATGCAAGCTTGCCTATTGAAGAAAGAGTTGCGGACCTTATATCGAGAATGTCACTTGAAGAAAAGGTAAGACAGCTTGATATTTATTCTGGAAATGAAATTTCCGATTCAGTAGAAGGCTTAAATGCAGATTTGCTTAACTACGAAAAAATGGAAAAGGTATCTGCTGGAATTGGAATCGGATGCATCCAAAACCGAAATTCCAAAGCGGAGACTGCTAATAAAATTCAGGAGTATATCATCCAAAATTCAAGATGGGGGATTCCGGTACTCTTTAGTGAAGAGGGACTTCACGGTTTTGGGTGGAAAGGCTGTACAGTGCTCCCTCAGCAGGTCGCACTCGCATCAACATTTGAGCCAGAACTCGGATATAAACAAGCGAGAGTCATCGCTTCCGAAGCGCGCAGCTTTGGTATACATGAGGTTTGGGCACCTGTTCTCGATCTAGCTAGGGAAATCCGATGGGGACGAGTGGAAGAAGGATACGGAGAGGATCCTTATCTAGGGTCTATGTTCGCGGAGAACATGGTAAGAGGGCTTCAAACGGATGACCTTACAAGACCCGATGCCGTAGTGTCGGAGCCCAAACACTTTACAGGATACGGTGCTCCTAGGGGAGGACACAATTGTGCTCCGGCCATGATGGGGCATCATGATAATGCATTTTACTGTCTGCCTGTATTTGAGGCTGCTTTTCAAGCGGGTGCAATGAACACAATGTGTTCCTATAACTCTATTGACGGCACTCCTGTAGCTAGCGACCATTCGCTGCTTACTGGTGTACTTCGCGATAAGTGGGGCATGAAGGGCTTCGTACGAGCGGATATGACGGCTGTCTCCATGCTGCATACCATGCACTTTGTTGCTGAAAACAATCGGGAAGCTATCAAAATGGGTCTTGAATCCGGTGTTGACATGCAGCTTTACGACTTTCCGCATGATATATACCAGGACAGCATTATTGACCTTGTAAAATCAGGTGAGGTGGACGAGAAAGTAGTAGACACAGCTGCTGGACGTGTACTTACAGTTAAATTTACAGTTGGAATCTTTGAAAATCCATATACAGATATCGAACTTTCTTCGAAAGTTGTGCACAGTGAGGAGCACGTACAGACGGCTCTCGAAGTTGCAAGAAAGTCGATCTGCCTGTTGAAAAACAGCAAAAATACGCTTCCTCTCAAAAGAGACATTGGCAAGAT
>NZ_JBFTSN010000649.1:0-2459 GCF_056400045.1 Paenibacillus sp. 01L418 | reverse complement strand
CTTTATACCTCCGTTGCCATTTCGCCAATGTTGTTTTTGATAAGCCATATTTATACGCAGCGGCCATAGAGCCAAGTTCACCACTTTCGATCTCTCCGATTATGGTAAGTTTCTCTGATGCGGAATATTTAACTTTAGACATGAAAATGCTCCCCTCATAGCAACAGGTTTTTTATTATTTCACCTGTCTACTATTTGGGGAGCATATCAACCTTGTGACAGCCTCTCTGCTATCTCGAATCGTTATGCTTCTTCTGCAGTGCGTGGTTTGCGTTTACGGTTCAAGAACTCATAAACGATAGGTACGATAATGAGCGTGAGCAGTGTTGAGCTCGTCAAGCCGCCAATTACGGTAACCGCCATACCTTTAGAAATCAAACCGCCTGATTCGAATCCAAATGCAAGCGGAAGCAATGCACCAACGGTTGCAATCGCCGTCATTAGAATCGGACGAAGACGTGTACCCGCTGCTTCAATAAGTGATTCGCGGACGGAAAGTCCTTCTCTCTCTTTTTGAATAACACGGTCAACAAGGACGATCGCATTCGTGACCACGATACCAATAAGCATCAGGGCACCGATCATTGCGGTAACGCTCAGTGTTTCTCCTGCAATTAACAGTGCTACTAGTGCACCGATAATCGTAAACGGAAGGGAGAACAGAATTGCGAATGGTGTAAGTCCTCCACCAAATGTAATGACAAGCACAAGATAAACGACAGCAATCGCTGCAAGCATTGCTAAGCCTAGCTGCATAAATGACTCATTGATCTGCTCCGTTACTCCGCCCATTTCGATATCGACGCCAGCAGGAAGATCAGTCTCATCAATCATTTTCTGCAATTCTGCCGAAACCTTGCCGACGTCAGATGAAGTTGCATCTGCTGAAATCTCAGCATACATACGACCATCACGTCTTGTTATCGTATTCGGCGATTCACCTTCTTCGATAGTCACGACATCTTTCAAAGCAACTTCAGTACCTAACTGAGTAGTCAATTTTACATTCTCTAGATCTGATTTATTCGTATAGGTTTTTGTATCAACCTTCACATAAACGTTAAATTCCTCGCCATCCACTTCTACTGTCGTCAGAACGGGACGCTCGCGAACCGGACTAAGTGCCATTGCAATCTGGCCTGCTGTTAATCCGTTTTGACTAAGCTTCTCTTGATTAGCTACAAGGCGATACTGCTCATACGTTTCTGATAAGCTGGAATCAATATTTTTCAAATCCTTATGATCTGCAAGCTTCTTCATAAGGTCATCCACGATAGGTTGAACCGTGTTCATATCCGGACCATACACAAGCATCGATATGCCCGATCCGCCAAGACCTCCGCCTCCGAAATCCTGCTGTTTCCATTCGCCTTTGCCGCCTAGCTCTTGCAGCATAGGTACAATTTTTTCTTTCTCAGCAGTAAAACCAGCATAATTCTCATCATAGCTCAAGTTAAACAACGCTTGTTTTGAAGCTCCTGGGCTAAATGGATTTTGGCTGCCGACTGCATATTGCACGACTGTAACACCTTCACGATCGAGCAATTTCTTTTCAGCTTCAAGAGCCATTTTCTCTACCTGTTCAAGTGTTTCTCCAGGTGCTGGATTATAGGAAACAATCATCATTTTCTGTTCGTCGCCAGCGATGAAGCTCGTTCCAATCACTGGGAGCAGGAACAAACTTCCGATAAGTAGAAGTGTTGCTAAACCAAAAGTAACCAATTTATGATCAAGCGACCAGCGAAGTGCACCTTTGTACCATTCCGCTAAGCGGCCCGGCTTATCGTGATGCGCCTTGCCAGCTTTCATCCCTTTGCGGAACATCATATGCGCCAGCATTGGTACAACCGTAATGGCAACAAGCAATGATGCTAGTAGAGCAAATACAATCGTTAATGCAAACGGCAGGAACATTTCACCAATCATGYCCGAAACAAGTCCAAGAGGCAAGAATACGGCTATCGTTACGATTGTGGAAGCCAAAATCGGTACGAACATTTCCTTCGTCGCATCAAGAATTAATTCCTTGCCCTTCATCTTCTCTGTAGGGAGCGCCATTCGACGATATACATTCTCGATAACGACAATCGAGTCATCGATTACCCGCCCAATCGCGACGGTCATCGCACCAAGTGTCATAATGTTCAGTGTAATATCCATCCGACTCAAAATCAGAAGAGCGATCAGGATGGAAAGTGGAATCGAAACAACAGCAATAATCGTGGAACGAATATCGCGCAAGAAAATCATAATGATAATGACAGCGAACAATGCGCCAATTACCGCCTTGCTTAACATCGTGTGAACGGAATCCTCGATCGGCTTGCCTTGATCAAGTGTCGTTACAATAGACAAACCATCATTATTGCCTTCAAGCTCTTTTATTTCTGCTTTTACATTATTAACAACGTCAACCGTATTGGAATCAGCCGCTTTGACTACGTTAAACCCAATGGAGT
>NZ_JBFTSN010000648.1:0-3341 GCF_056400045.1 Paenibacillus sp. 01L418 | reverse complement strand
GGTATGGGCAAAATAATCGCGAAAGCTGCCTTGAATGCAGGACATAAGGTTGTGGCTACAGGACGCAATACAGACGCGGTGGCTAAAGCGATCGGTGATTCTGAGAATGCCTTGGTCGTTAAATTGGATGTTACCCGTCCTGATGATGCTCAGTCGGCAGTTAAGGCTGCAATTGATCGCTTCGGCACTATCGATGTGCTTGTTAATAATGCCGCGCAATTTTATGGAGGTTTCTTTGAAGAACTGACCCCCGTCCAAATCGATGAGCAATTACACGTGTCATTGATAGGGCCTATGAACGTTACCCGTGCGGTGTTGCCTGTCATGCGCAAGCAGCGTAACGGTCATATCGTCTCGATTTCTTCCGGTGCAGGCATTTCCGGCTTTGAGTTTAACTCAGCCTACAGTGCATCGAAATTCGCGCTTGAGGGCTGGATGGAGTCCCTCTCACCTGAAATAGCTCCTTTCGGCATTCATACGACGATTGTCAATCCGGGCTTTTTCCGTACGGAATTTCTGACAGAGTCCTCGTCGACTTACGCCAAAAACTTACTCGAAGATTACGAGGATCGCAGAGCAAGCTTCCTGTCATTTTTCAAAGAACAAAATGGGCAACAATCTGGTGATCYAACCAAGCTCGCGAATGCGATTCTCAAGATTGTAAGTGAGATTGATCCACCGAAACGCTTTATCGGAGGCGCTGACGCGATGGGTATTGCTGAGCAGAAGATTGTCGATCTTCAAGCTCAAGTTAATGCCTACCGAGAGCTTTCGTCAGCTATGGCGTATGAGGATTAATCGCAACCATTTAGTTGTCTATGTATTAACTTTTGGGGTATTTGGTATTTTAAATACTGAAATGGGCGTTAATTTTGCCCTCATTGTTCTCGGGGATAAATCGTAAAAAAATCATGCTACTTGMACTTGGCATTTTTATTGTGGGCAATTTCGTTTCCGCTATTACATCAGACTTTACCGTGTTATTGATTGCACGTGTCGTACCCGCTTTTTTTCACCCGATTTATTGTTCCATGGCCTTTACGGTCGCAGCCGCTACCGTTAACAAAGAAGAAGCATCAAAGGCAGTAGCGAAAGTCTTCATTGGCGTTTCTGYGGGCATGGTAATTGGGGTACCGGTAGCCAGCATAATCGCAAGCGCAACATCGCTTGCTTATGCGATGTTGTTCTTTGCGGTGGTAAATATAGCCGCCTTCATCGCAACGCTTTTATTCGTTCCGTCTATGCCTGTAGCGAATCAGCCTTCTTATGGCGTTCAATTGCGAGTCTTAAGAAGATCAGCAGTTTGGTTGTCCATTGCCGCGGTTATCTTCATGAACGGAGCCTTGTTCGGAGTGTACAGTTATCTTGCGGAATACTTGGAAATCGTGACCCAATTGACTTGGAACACCATTAGTTTGATGTTATTCCTTTACGGTGCGGCTAATATGATTGGAAACATAATCGCAGGGAGACTGCTTACTCATCATGCATTAAGTACAATAAAGCGATATCCGTTTGTATTAGGTGGCGTCTACATCCTCATGTTATTCCTCGGCCAGTTCAGCGTACCCATGGTCTGTATGATTCTGATCTGGGGAGTATTGGGAGGGATTGGCGGCAATATTACTCAATATTGGATTGTCACTTCAGCGCCGGATGCGCCTGAATTCGCAAACGAAATCTTCCTGACATCTGCTAACTTGGGCACAACAATAGGCGCAAGCGTATGTGGGCTTTTCATAACGGGAATGGGGGCGCCATACGTCTTACTTGGAGGGATCTTGTTCGTTGTATTAAGCATTGCGTCCATTTATCCAAAAATTTCAATAGAGGGTCGATTGGAGGTTGCTCATGATGATAGATAAGCAGGTAGCTCTGGTCACAGGAGCGAATCGTGGCATCGGATATGAACTCGTCAAACAATTAGCTTGCATGGGTTTCAAGGTCATATTAGCAAGCAGAGATACAAACAAGGGCACTGCAGTTGCGCAACAGCTTGCCGAATCGGGATTTGATGTCTCCTTTATTTTAATTGATGTAACGGATCAAGAAAGCATTCGTCAAGCTGCAATGACTATCACAGAGACCGTTGGGCGATTAGATATACTAATTAATAATGCTGGTATTTATCTTGACGGGGATAACAACTTATTATCGATGGATCCAACGATTCTCGAGAACACAATGACAACGAATTTATACGGTGTTTATCATGTCATGCGTTCGTTTGTACCACTTATGGAAGAGCGAGGATATGGAACAATAATAAATGTCTCCTCGGAATATGGAACCATGAGTGCCATGTCATCTGAAGGTGCTGGTGCATACAAGATCTCCAAACTTGCCATGAATGCATTGACCCAATTGGCAGCAGCCGAAGTCAAAGGACATATAAAAATTTATGCAGCCGATCCAGGGTGGGTCAGCTCGGATATGGGAGGTTCGTCCGCTCCAAGAACTCCAAAACATGCTGCCGAGTTGATCCTCGGGTTGATAAAATTGGGGGCGGAACGACCACGCTGTGGGTTCTTCAGAGATGGTAAACTAATCAATTGGTGATGTAAGTAAGTCTGGGCGTTTGCTAATATGGAGGAGTAACAATGTGGAAGATTTGATTGAATTAGTGTTTTTCTTGTTATGAAAACAGAATTGAAGTCTAAAATCAATAAATCGTTGAACTAACGGGAAACCATAGTTCAATAATACACAGAAGCAGCCAATCATAATGATCGGCTGCTTCTTTTTATTAGTTGAGGGAAATGATAATGCTGATAACCTAACATGTACTACTTTTATTACCCTTAGATAACAATGTAGATACTGTTTATACAAAAAATTAATGCAGCACAGAACAGACTGCATTACTCAAGTACATTAAAATCTGAAGGAATCCATCAATCGTTTACCGATTTCATAAGCAACTCAGCTCGTTACAGCATTGCCTGCCATTTTATATAATTGGGAATCGCTTATCCCATATCCTTTGAGTGTATAAAACCAATCGTCCGGAAAAGACTGCAGTCGAAAACATTCAAGAGGTGTCAGTTTGCGAATACGATAACCATCATAGATTCCATGTTTGTCCTGTGCTGTTAGCGTAAAAGATGGTTCTCCTGGCTCCTTAAATCTACGTCCGTTCTGCCTTTTCTCTTCGCGGTCAGGTGTTAATACAGCCATGGGTTCCATGACCCCTGTTCGAGCTTGATTGGCTCCTAATCCTTTGAAATAACTTGCATCTAAACAAGCTGCTTCTCCTGCTTCGTTGACACCTGTCTTTTGTGATACATTAACTAAAATTTTGTTACCTTCACCCTTATTCGTTGTAAGTGTCGGCGCTAGTC
>NZ_JBFTSN010000647.1:0-2473 GCF_056400045.1 Paenibacillus sp. 01L418 | reverse complement strand
GAGCGACTGGATGCGGGCATTTACATTGATCCGCCATATGAGCGGGACAACGGTGACGCACAAAATGATGAAGCCGCTGTGGATAGACAAATTGTATTCCGCCAGTCTGAGGACTCGGAAATTAACATTTTACCCGTTTCAGAGCTAGGCATACCAGGCCGCCACAACGCCGCTAATGCGCTTGCTGCCATAGCGGCGTGTTTGGCTGCTGGAGTTGCACCAGAGCGTCTTGTAGAACCGCTGCAGTTGTTTAGAGGCGTGGAGCACCGCCTGGAGTTCGTCCGTGAAGTGAATGGTGTCAAATATTATAATGATTCGAAAGCGACAAACCCGGTTGCAACGATGATGTCCGTTCGCTCGTTATCCGCACCGATCGTTCTAGTGGCTGGAGGACTTGACCGCGGCTCTGACTATATGGAGCTTGTTCCATTATTCCGCGACCGCTTAAAGGGGCTTGTTGCTTTAGGCGAAACGAGAGAAAAGCTCTCCCGTGTAGCAGAGCTAGCAGGTTTAGCTAAGGTGGAAATCGTCGAACCTAGTGAGGACGCCGAGTCCGTCCTTCAGCAGGCGGTGAAACAAGCTGCAGCTATTGCAGAGCCAGGTGATATTGTTTTATTGTCGCCTGCATGCGCAAGCTGGGATATGTTTACATCGTATGAGCAAAGAGGGCGCATTTTTAAAGATTCGGCGCATACCTTGTAAGTAGGGGGCATGTCCCTACTTTCCCATGCTAAGAGGTGTGTTCGCTATGGCCAAAGCGCGTTCTGCCCCGGATATTTGGATGCTGACTGCAATTGGGCTCATTCTCGCTATCGGGTTGATTATGGTGTACAGCGCTAGCGCAGTGCTTGCTTTTCATGAATTCGGTGATCGTTTTTACTATGTAAAGCGTCAGGTGCTATTTGCTGGACTCGGTATAGGCGTGTTGTTGTTTACAATGAATACGCATTATACGGTTTGGAAAAAGTGGGCGCCAATGGCTTTATTGGTTTGCTTCGGCCTTCTTCTGCTCGTGCTGATCCCTGGTGTCGGCGTCGTTCGCGGCGGCGCACGCAGCTGGCTTGGCATTAGCTCCTTCGGTATTCAGCCTTCTGAATTTATGAAGCTGGCGATGATATTATTTTTAGCAAAATGGCTCTCTGAGAAGCAGCAAACGATTACGCAGTTCACAAAAGGGCTTATGCCGCCGCTAGGGCTTGTTGGACTAGCCTTCGGACTCATTATGCTGCAGCCTGATCTAGGTACTGGAGCGGTGATGGTTGGCGCCTCTTTAATTCTGATTTTTACA
Source organism: Paenibacillus sp. 01L418 (assembly GCF_056400045.1). Taxonomy (NCBI): domain Bacteria; kingdom Bacillati; phylum Bacillota; class Bacilli; order Caryophanales; family Paenibacillaceae; genus Paenibacillus; species Paenibacillus sp. 01L418. The sequence continues at coordinate 1,185 of NZ_JBFTSN010000647.1, read as the reverse complement.
GCTGGCGCTAGATTATCTCATTTAGGCGGCTTGGCGCTCATCGGTGTCGCAGGTTTTGTTGGCCTTATCATCGCTGCGCCATATCGATTAAAGCGAATAACGAATTTTCTTGATCCATGGGCAGACCCGCTCGGAGGCGGCTATCAAATTATTCAATCCTTATATGCGATCGGACCAGGTGGACTCGTTGGGCTCGGTCTAGGTATGAGCCGACAGAAGTTCAGTTATTTGCCTGAGCCGCAAACCGATTTTATATTCTCGATTTTAGCGGAAGAGCTTGGCTTCATCGGCGGAGTTACTCTTATACTATTATTTCTAGTTGTCATCTGGCGGGGGATACGCGCTGCTATTGCAGCTACGGATACATTCGGGAGCTTGCTGGCAGTCGGCATCACAGGCATTATCGGTGTACAAGTATTGATTAATATTGGTGTCGTCATTGGCATGATGCCCGTTACGGGAATTACGCTGCCGCTTGTTAGCTATGGGGGTTCATCCCTAACGCTTCTCTTAACTGCACTAGGGATTTTGTTGAACATATCTCGTTATTCGAGGTGAGGCTTCATGCCTAGGGCATTAACCAGCAGATGCTTAGTAGAAAAAAAACAATAAACGTCCGGCTTGGATAGCTGCAGGTTGCATAACAGCAGCTGCAACTATCCAAGCCGGATATTGTTGTTTACAGGAAAATTTGCTCATTTAATATGATGAGATATTGAATACACTTTTATTTGAAAGAAACAGTCAATTCGCTAAAGCGGCAACCAGCTTTGAGTTCTGGTCTGCTGCACAGACCAATCAGTGAGCCAGTTGGCTCGATATAGGCCATTGTCACACAAGAGCCTATATGGGCATAAGATACACTATATTCGTGACCGTCACCCGAAAGGAGTGGTGATTACAACAGAAAAACCGGCAGCAGCGATTCAGACTGCTGAAGGGGAATTTCTTTTTCTTCTTACACAGCTAGGCATGTGCTTAAGGAGTAGGTTTTGCTGCGCAAAACCGAAGCATTTGCTTACGAAGTAGGTTTTGCTGCGCAAAACCGAAGCGATTGCTTACGAAGTAGGTTTTGCTGCGCAAAACCTAAGCATTTGCTTACGAAGTAGGTTTTGCTACGCAAAACCTAAGCATTTGCTTACGAAGTAGGTTTTGCTACGCAAAACCTAAGCATTTGCTTACGAA
>NZ_JBFTSN010000646.1:0-2505 GCF_056400045.1 Paenibacillus sp. 01L418 | reverse complement strand
TCTTATGGTGATGGTTCCATTAGATGATACAAGGACATTGCTAATCCCGAGTGACTGACCAATCGTTAGCTCGGCGTCAGTCAGCGGATATTGAAAACCATCAAGCGTTATTCCTTCTACTTTTAACGACAACGGAAGCAAAGAAACGTTAGGATATCCTTGCTGCTCGATGTTTAATTGATCGCTAATCAAAGAAATTTTATTATGGTCATCGATGATCGTCATTTTCACCTGTTGCTGGGAAGAAAGCGCGAGCAGGTGGACATTAGCAAGTGAATGATCAAATCTAGTGCCCAGCGCTCCGAGTAAAATGATTTCAGTAGGCTGCAAGTCCAAGGCGAGACGTATGGCCATTTCCGTATCGGTGTAGTTTTTGTCGATGGGGTCACAAGCTATCGTTTGACCGCTATTTTCTCGAATTTCTAACAAATCTTCTTCTGATACGGAATCAAAGTCTCCGATCGAAATATCCGGACGTCGTCCGTTCTTAATGAGAAAGCGAGCACCGCTGTCTGCTCCAATAAGCAGATCATCGGGCTTTATATGTGCAAGTGCCCAGGCGCCAAGCTGGCCGCCCGTGCATATGACGATGCGAGGATGCATGATGAATTTTCCTTTCTTTTTGGCGAAATCTAATGTAATTCACTCCAGTATAATGCCTTTTGTTCTATAAAAACTAGAGGAGTGGAATAACTGTATGGATAAACGAATGAATTTCACGAAATTTGTCGTTGCGTATCCACATCCTCCCAGCTAAAATGATGAATGAAAGTCAAGGTGCATTGATCGGTTCATGTACGGGAAGCGAGGAGCATTTGCTGTGAGTATGGACATTTTTGGTATTTTTAGCATTATCGGAACAATTGCCTTTGCAGTCAGCGGAGCGATTGTCGCTATGGAGGAAGAATACGATATACTAGGTGTGTTCGTGCTTGGACTTGTCACAGCATTTGGCGGCGGTGTCGTGCGTAATCTGTTGATAGGTATGCCAGTTACATCGCTTTGGAATCAAGGATACCTACTCAAAATAGCTATCATTGCCATGACGATTGCTTTTCTATTGCCTGTTGACTGGATTCAGCGCTGGCGACGGAGCGAGGCATTTTTTGACGCGATTGGATTATCAGCCTTTGCTATTCAAGGAGCGCTGTATGCAACGCAAATGAAGCATCCGCTCAGTGCGGTTCTTGTTGCGGCCATGCTGACAGGGATTGGCGGCGGTATCATTCGCGATGTGCTAGCAGGCCGCAAGCCGCTTGTGCTAAAAGATGAAATTTATGCCGTATGGGCCATGCTTGCAGGTCTCGCGATTGGACTAGGTTGGATAAAATCAACCTTGGAGCTCTTGGTTTTATTCGTTATTATTATTAGCTTCCGCATGCTATCTGTCTATTTCAAGTGGAAGCTGCCAAGACGCACGTTACATATTCATACTTCTAATGAACAGCAGAAAAGAGGAATATCATGAAAGCTCGTATTTTATTTGTTTGTCTCGGAAACATATGCAGGTCCCCAATGGCTGAAGCTGTTATGCGCCATCAGGTAGAGCAAGCAAAATTGACAGATCAAATTATGGTTGATTCCGCAGGAACCGGTGACTGGCATTTGGGTCATCCGCCGCATGAGGGCACAAGGGATCAGCTGGATCAGCATCAAATTTCACATCAAGGTATGAAAGCTCGATTAGTTACGCCTGATGACTACAACACGTTTGATTATATCGTATGTATGGACACAAACAACTTACGAGATGTTCGCAAGCTGTTTTTTGGAGAAGGTAAAGCTACAGCAGAGGAATCCAAGCGATTGTTTACTTTTATGGAGCTGCTGCCTGCGAGAGGAATAGCCGATGTGCCTGATCCTTATTATGAAAACAATTTTCCGTTTGTTTATGAGTTAGTCGACAGCGGATGCAAGGAGCTTCTCAAACGGATAAAAGCAGATTTGAAATTAAATGAATAAATTCATTAAAAAAGCTGTCCAACAGTTCCGTAAGGAGCCTGCTGGACAGCTTTGCTTTTGATTATTCAACCTCAATAAAATAGGCGAGAGCTTTATCAAGCTCTTTTTGCCAGAAACCCCATTGATGCTTGCCGTCTTTTTCTTCATAGAAGACAGTAGCTTGATTGAGTTCGAGCAGCGCCTTGGCGTTGCGATTCAAAGCTACAAAATCAAATACGCCACGGTCCGTTTCATAGGCATCCTCTTGCAGGCCAACAATCATATAAATATTGAGCCAGCTTAGGTCTCCTGCTGCCGAAATGATGTTTTGGGATATGCCATAAAAAGCACCTGATAATGACATGACACGTGTAAATAGCTGCGGATAGGAGAGAGCTAAATGCAAGGAAACGGAACCGCCGAGTGAATCGCCTGCCAATAATCGATGCTCTGGTTCTTGTCTTACCGCATAACGTTCCTCAACAAACGGAATGAGCTCTTCCGCGAAAAACCAAATGTATGCCTCGTGCCGATTGCAATCTGGCGTGTATTCCTCCGTACGCT
>NZ_JBFTSN010000645.1:0-2532 GCF_056400045.1 Paenibacillus sp. 01L418 | reverse complement strand
CCTTGGTATGATGTTAATGGGTCCATAATGCTGGCTAGCTACTGGATCCAAATACAAACCAAGGAGACTACAACAAGCATTCTACTCAAAATGAACGAATTAATCAAATCACTTCTTCTACTTTAATTGTCGGAGTCGACATTGCTAAATTCAAACATGTGGCCAGGGCACAAGACTATCACGGAGTCGAGCTCGGTAAATCGATCACGTTTGAAAACAATCGAGAAGGTTTTGAATTATTCATTAGTTGGTTCCAAAAGATTGTTGCGGAACAAGGGCTTCAGGACGTCATGGTCGGCATGGAGCCGACTGGTCACTACTGGTTAAACTTAGCTCATTATCTTAGAGAGCAACAAGTTAAATATGGTGTTGTAAACCCACTACACGTGAAGAAAAGCAAAGAGCTTGATGACAATTCTCCGACGAAGAATGACATCAAGGACGCTAAAGTGATTGCACAGTTGGTCAAAGATGGGAGATACGCTGTACCTAGCCTTCCACAGGGCGTTTATGCTGAACTGCGGGAAGCCATGAAAATTCGCGAGCACCTGACAACTGACCTTTGCGTTGTGCAAGCACGTGTCCATAACTGGCTAGATCGGTATTTCCCCGAGTTTCTGACGGTATTTAAGGATTGGGAATGCAAGTCAGCCATCCAAATGCTAAGTCTCTATCTACTGCCACATGAGCTTGTTTCCGTACCAGAGGAGATCCTGCTGCAGCATCTGAGAGAAGCTGCAAAGCGTGGGCTTGGTCTAGGCCGAATCAAGAATCTGAAGGCAGCAGCCAGCCGTTCTGTTGGTATCCATCAAGGTTCAGAGTTGGCTAAAATGGAGTTGAAGGTGCTGCTGAACCAGTACGAATGGCTTCATAGAAAACTGGAAGAACTGGAAACAAAATTGGAAGAATTACTCAAGCAGATCCCACATGTACAACAATTGTTGGCCATGAAAGGGATTGGAAGAGACACCATCGCGGGCTTTCTAGCTGAGGTAGGCGATATTAGTCAGTACCGACATCCCAAACAGATCACGAAGCTCGCTGGATTGAATTTGAAAACAAATTCATCAGGCACACATACCGGACAGACTAGGATAACGAAGAGAGGTAGGAAACGCCTTCGTGCCTTACTCTTTAGAGTGATGATGCCGCTGGTCGCAAAAAACGCAGCCTTCCGAGCTTTGCACGAGTACTACACCAAACGGTCGAGAAATCCGTTGAAGAAAATGCAGTCTCTCATCGCATTGTGTARCAAACTCATACGCATCCTATTCGGCATATTGAAAAAGGGACATGAGTTCAGGGAAGAAAAGATGATGCAGGATATCCCTCGAGGTGTAGAATTACCACAAGCGGCTTAACAGAACGTTTTCCAAAGATAACGACCTAAACCAAAAGATAGATAACAAGAAGCACGGATGAGTCGGAACGGCACAATCCATACGGACGAAGATCCTGCCGGGCAGCATATCTGACCTTCACCTCATGGACAGGTTGAATGAAGGAATGTGAGAGCGTAGACTCTGCGAGATGTGGGAGGGTTGACCGCCATGAGCTCATGTGGAGATCCAAAGGTGCAACCAAACTTTACCGGAGAAACCACTTTTTACAGCAAGTGGTCTAGGTGGAGACTTTTTTGCACTTTTACCAGTCCCATAAATTTCTTAATCTACAACTTCGTTCCACTGAAGTGTTATCTGTAATGAGCAAACATGGTTAATATACTAAGAAAACGTGAGTATTTAAGAGAAAAGTGATTCTCCATAGAGGGAGGTTACGTTAATGAAGGAATTATTTAAGTTCTTCCCGAATTATGAGTTATCCCACTAGGAAGCAGGTTTATTAGTGAAAAGTGATCATTTGTTAAAGCTTCTGTATGATAAGAATTTACATACTGTTCGTCCATTTGAAGGGTGTAGCGAAACAGAAATAAAGTTACTTGAGCAAGAATTGGCAATCAAGTTACCGGAGTCTTATCGGCAATACTTGCTTGCTGTTGGTCATAATTCGGGAAGATTGTTTCAAGGTACAGATATGAAGTATTCACAATTAAAGGAACTTCAGTATGCGGCCAAGGAATTATTGCGCGAGAATAATGACCTGATATTAATGCCTGAGAGTTCTTTTGTATTCTCAATGCATCAGGGCTATGAAGTTAAATTTTTTGTGTTAAGTGTAGGGGATAATCCACCGATTTTAGAATGGTACGAGGGAAGTACTAAGGGGATAATTACGCTCTTTGATACGTTTGAGGAGTTTCTTTCTGATTCAATTTATAAGCATGCAGCTATAAAGTGGCTTGATTGAATTAACGGGACACGATAGTTGAACAATCAAGGAGCAGTTTGCTGCGGCTGCTGCTCCATTAGTCGAATTACTTACAGGAAAAATGAGGGTTGGGACTTCAGAATGAAAGGATGAACAATATGAAAGTTTGGAGATTACTTTATAGTTCAAATGCCACAATATTAATGGTTAAAAATGATCAACTGCGAATTATTAATTTTGAAGGGAAAATAGATGATTTTACTC
>NZ_JBFTSN010000644.1:0-2551 GCF_056400045.1 Paenibacillus sp. 01L418 | reverse complement strand
GGTTCATGCATTGCTGATGCGGCGTCCATGAGAAAGGAGAATCCTATGAACATTTTGTTCGCAACCTCAGAAGCTGTACCGCTTGCGAAGACTGGCGGTCTCGCCGACGTTGCAGGGGCGCTCCCCAAGGCGCTGAATAAGCGGGGCGTTGATACCAGAGTCGTATTGCCGAAATATGCACAAATTCCTGCTGCACTTATCGGGCAGTTTGAGCTTGTTACTCATTTTAACGTGTCGTTTGGCTGGCGCAATCAATATTGCGGTTTGCTTAGAGCGGAGTTTGACGGCATTACTTATTATTTAATCGATAACGAGTTTTATTTTAAAAGAGATGGGCTTTATGGTTACGGGGATGATGCGGAAAGGTTTGTATTCTTCTGCTTTGCTGTGATGGAAGCGGTACGGTATATGGAATTCCATCCAGATATCGTTCATTGCCACGATTGGCAAACGGGACTCATTCCGTTTCTCCTAAAGACAAGATATTATTATGATCCGGCTTGGGCGTATACCAAATCCGTATTTACGATTCACAATTTAAAATATCAAGGTTTATTTGGAATTGATCTCCTGAAGGATTTGCTTGGAGCCGGTGATGATATGTTTCTGGAGGACAGCTTGGAATTTCATGGAGCAGGCAGCTGTATGAAAGGCGGCCTCGTGTATGCCGACAAGCTGACGACTGTGAGCGGTACGTATGCTCAAGAAATTCAAACCGATTATTTCGGCGAGAGGCTGGATTCTCTGCTCCGGTATCGTTCAGGCGATTTAATCGGGATTGTGAATGGCATTGATGATGAGCTGTTTGATCCGATGAATGACGAAGCTATTGCCATTCCTTTCCGAAATGCCTTGAATCGCAAAAGAAAAAATAAAGTGGAGCTCCAGCGTGAGCTAGGGCTCCATCAGTCCGAAGATATACCGCTTATCGGAATCGTTTCAAGATTGGTGGAGCAAAAGGGCTTTGATTTAATCACGGCAACATTTGAAGAACTGCTCCAAGAAGACGTGCAATTTGTAATATTAGGTGCGGGTGATTGGCAATATGAGCAATTTTTCAATGATGCCGCTTCTCGTCATCCGGGTAAGGTTGCTGTATGGATCGGTTATGATGATAGACTAGCGCGCCGAATTTATGCAGGCTCGGACATGTTCGCCATGCCTTCGCAATTCGAGCCATGCGGCTTGAGTCAACTTCTTGCGCTGCGCTATCGTTCCGTCCCGATTGTCCGCGAGACAGGAGGACTAAAGGACACGGTACAAGCCTATAACGAATATACTGGCGAAGGTAACGGCTTCAGCTTTACGAATTACAATGCGCACGACTATATGAATACCGTGCGCAGAGCGCTGGCTCTTTATCGTAATCAGGAAGTCTGGAAGCAAATCGTGAGTAATGGCAGCAACGAGGATTACAGCTGGAATCGGTCTGCCAAAGCCTATATATCCGTTTACTCACAACTTTTAGCGCATCGAAAGGAGAACGAAGAATCATGGCCCGTCATCTTGTAATCGGCAACGGTAAGATGCTCCTTAATTTGGATCAACATTGTTTTATTCGGGATATTTATTATCCATTCGTTGGGCAGTTAAATCACGTAGGCGGACAATATTGCCGCTTAGGCGTATGGGTAGAAGGTGCCTTTAGCTGGCTGGATGAGCCGGGATGGAAGTTTGATCTAGATTATATTGAGGATTCTTTGGTTACGAATATTACGGCTAAGCACGATGGTTTAGGCATCGAGCTTTATATGAACGACGGGATTCATCAGCGGGAATGCATTTATATCAAACGGGTAGTCATTCGTAATAAAACGAATGATACAAAAGAAGTACGCTTGTTTTTCCATCAGGACTTGATGATCGACGGGACAGAGGTTGGAGATACCGCTGTTTATTATCCTGAAAATCACACGCTGTATCACTACAAACGCAATAATTACTTTATGTTCAACGGTTTCTCAGATGAAGGCGGCATGACGCAGTATTCTACAGGAATCAAGAGGTTCCAGTCCGCTGAAGGAACATGGCGTGACGCGGAGGACGGCGTGCTTATGGGCAATTCGATTGCCCAGGGTTCCGTTGACAGCACGATCAGCTTCCGAACAGTCGTTGCTCCAAACAGCGAAAAAACCATTTATTATTGGATGTCAATCGGCCAAAATCTTGAGGAAGTCAAAGAGCTAAACCAGTATGTTCAGGAGAATCATCCGGAGAAGCTGCTTAGCCGGATGGTTATTTACTGGAAGCACTGGCTTCGCCGAGCAGAATCAGATCTTGGTGATCTGCCGCATGATGTGGTGAAGATGTTCAAACAAAGCTTGCTTCTCGTAAGAACACAGGTGGATGAAAGAGGCGCTATATTAGCTGCCAACGATACGGATATCCTGCAATACAATCGAGACCATTACAGCTATATGTGGCCGCGTGACGGCGCTCTTATTGCAGATGCGATGTCTATGGCAGGGTATCAGAGTGTAATAGCTCCTTTTTTCCATTTTTGTGCACAGGCTTTGTCCCCTGAAGGGTATTTGTATCACAAATACAATCC
>NZ_JBFTSN010000643.1:0-2557 GCF_056400045.1 Paenibacillus sp. 01L418 | reverse complement strand
GGTTATGTGTATGGTGAAGGTGAAGCAATTGATTACGATACCTTTGATACCTCTTACGATCCGGATATCCCCAATCGCCTGCTTGATAAAGTGTTCCGCACACGCTGGGCGGATGAAACAACGTGGACAGCCGGTAAACGGACAATTTATAGCCGTCCAGGTGTCGAACTTATCATTCAAGAGCAAGTAAAGGATCTTCATGGGGCTTGGTCATATTGGGCGCAGCAAGTTATTTACAAAGACGCTTTACCGCCTGTGAACCAAACCAAACCAGTAATGACCATAACCTATCCAGGAGGAACCTCAGCGGCTGCTCCTACGGTACTCGTAAAAGAACCGACGATAACCTGGACCTATTACGATGCAGAGAATGATCCACAAGAGCAGTATCGCTTATCACTAACATATACAGATACAAATGAGGTTGCGTTGTATATTGATTATGCAGGATTAGAGAAAAGCTTTAAGGTAATGGATGGTATGATCAATCCTGGACGTGTTGTACGTGTACAAGGGCAGGTCTACTCAAAGGGTGCTTGGTCAAATTTAAGTAACATCCGCTACTTTGTGCTGGATTTACCGCCAGATACGCATTTACTCTCGTATAACGGAGCTAATGCAGATAATCCGGTCTACACCAACATTAATCGACCGCAGCTGCGCGTATTTACCATTGATCCGGAGAACCATCCAATTACCGCAATAGATTATGAAGTTTATCGCGTGTCGGATGGTGCAAGAGTGGTTGATACGAATGCCACGGTTGCTGCAGCAAGCTATACCACAACAGCTCTAGCAGACGGATTATATTACTGGAGAGCCAGGGCAAACGATGGTTTTCTATGGGGACCATATTCTTCAAATGGTTATTTCTTTGTGGATACCGTTAAGCCTGCAGATGTAGATGAGCAGTTGGAGGTTGAACCGACAGCCGTAACGGTGAAGTTTAATGCCTTTAGCGATGCAGCTCCGTCCTCTGGCCATGCGACACGCACATTCTATCTACAAAAGGTAAATAGTAATGGCAGCGTGACGAATATTGACTTAAATCAAGATGGCACAACAGAGTACAGTATACCGATTTCCCTGCAGGCGAAATCATATCGTGTGTCTGGACTAGTGGCTGGCCAAGAGTACCGGTTGACTGTGCTAGATTATGACGTAGCCGGTAACGAGGGTTATTATGCCTATATTCATTTCAGTACGAACCGAGCACCGACAGCTGACTTTGATTGGTCACCTAAGCCAGTGTATGAAGGGGATCTTGTAACCATAGCATCATCTGTCAACGATGAGGATGGAGATCCGTTGTCAGTGGCGTATGAACTCACAAGTCCATCGGGAGCTAAGCGGAATTTCAGCTATACGCTTATACGTAGCGGTGCATCTTATCCGAAAACAGGGCCGGTGCTGCAGCTAATGGAAGTTGGAAACTGGAGCGTCAAACAAACAGTAAGTGATGGCATTGCAGATCCCATTATCGTGACGAAAACAATGCAGGTTCTCGCATTGGGAATTACGGCAGAAGTAGTGCATACGGAAGAGTGGGAAGCAAATCGACTGCGATGGAATGAAGTAAAACCGAAGGAATTGCGAAGTCCTTCAACCTTTTGGGCGGGTGAACGTTTTGTTCTTAACGCGAGAACAACAGATACCGGCGTTAGTACCACAAAGGCGACCAAGGTCGAAGTAGCAGCGGAGCGAATAGGCAACACAAGCTTAGCATCTACCGACAAAAAGGCATGGAGTGGTTATATAGGTGCTGAGCAAGCTAAGGTTAAGTTAGAGTCATTACAAGATGGGGACTATATATTCCATTTTAAAGCCACGTATTCGAATGGCGTGGTGAAGGAGACGGATGTAACCATACAGATTAAAGATAATTGGACTGCATTTTTTGAATTTCATAAAGCTTGGTAATTTGGTTAGAAGGCAGTACTGCCCGTAATATTAACAGTACTGCCTTTTCTTTAAATTAATTTAGAAATAGAGGACAAATAAATCATTTATAGAATATGACAAAGAGTTACAAAAAAATACAAATGAAGAAATCGCAGAAAGTGGAGGAAAGTTAAATGCTAGATGTACAGCAACAAGCTAATACGGATACTAGAAATAGATGGGATAGTTGGTCTTCTTTAAGAAAAATGCATACTGAGATATGGGATAAACTAAGTGTTTCACACAAACCGTTATCAGGCAGAGCTTTATTATTAGGTGCAGGAAATGGGAATGATGTGGATATTCAGAAACTTGAGTCTCTGTTTGACGAAATAGTTATTGTTGATATTGACCCAGACGCTCTGAATTGTTTTATGGAAAAAGTTAAACAGCCTGATAAGTTTAAAAGTATGCAACTTGATTTAACGGGATTCGCGAATCAAGTGCCTGACTTGAAGAACATGTCTGAACCCGAAATTATTGGCCTAATAAATACATTGAAACCAAATTCAGAATTGGCATCATTAACAGGGAAGTTTGATTTCATTATGGGTTGTAATTATACTACACAATTGATTGGACCTAAGTTTATGATGCATAACCAACAGAGTGGAAG
>NZ_JBFTSN010000642.1:0-2568 GCF_056400045.1 Paenibacillus sp. 01L418 | reverse complement strand
GCTGTCTCCAATAGTCGCTAAATGCTCGATCTTCTCGATCATACGAACCGCTGCTTCTGGATCACATGCTCTTACCGCATTTTTTTCAATCTCATCCTCGACGTACGTTTCGCATTTAATACCGCCTATTTCCTTGGTATAAGCAACAACACTTATTCCTCGGTTCTCTAACAGCTTGCGGGCAACCGCTCCGCCAGCAACACGGCCTGCTGTTTCTCTTCCCGACGCCCTCCCGCTTCCGCGGTGATCACGCAAGCCGTATTTTTTCAAATACGTATAGTCAGCATGCCCTGGACGAAAAGAATTTTGTATATCGTTATATGCTTCAGGCTTCATATCTGTATTATGCAGCATAATGAAAAGTGGTGTTCCCGTTGTTTTCCCTTCAAACATGCCAGACATAATACGAATGACATCATATTCTTTGCGCGGGGTAGTTACAGAGGATTGACCGGGCTTTCTTCGATCCATTTGCGTTTGGATATATTTCTCATCCAGCTCAACCCCAGGTGTCACGCCATCTACAATGACGCCAACGGCTTCCCCGTGTGATTCTCCGAATGTCGTAATTTTAAAGCTTTCCCCATATGTGCTTCCTGCCATTATGTTTACCTCCCGATGGAATGCTTTGACGCATTCGTTATTTGTCTATTATAATTTTGAATATGAAATAAATGAAATTGGAATTTTCGAATCTTGTCATAGAGAGGAGCTATATCATGCTAATGAATATGGAATGGTATCGCATTTTTCTCCATACCGCTAAATTAGGTAATTTGACAAAAGCAGCACAAGAGCTGCATATTACACAGCCTTCAGTCAGCTATGCAATTAAGCAATTGGAAGCGCAGCTTGAAGTGAAGCTGTTTGATCGATTGTCCAAAGGAGTAAAGCTTACTCCGGAAGGATTGGAGGTTCTCGCTTATGTAGAGAAATCGTTTACGATACTGCAAGCAGGTGAAATCCAATTACAAGCGCTCAAAAACCTTACGGCAGGCGAACTACGCATTGGGGCTAGCGGACCTGTAATCAAACATCTGCTGCTGCCGCTGCTTGATACGTTTCATGCGGAGCATCCCGATGTACGCATTCGGCTTTCTCAAGGGAAAACATCGGATATACGGGATCGATTGTTATGTGGCCAAATTGATATTGGTCTTGTTCACTTGCCCCTCTCTGATCATGAACTTGTCGTTTCACATCTAACGGAGATTCAAGACTGCTTTGTTGTAGGAGAAGCGTATCGACATTTAGTCGATACCCCCTTTTCGGCTCAAGCCTTAGCCCAATTGCCGCTCTTGCTGCTCTCTGAAGCAAGCAGTACAAGATTGTTTATTGAGCAGTGGTTTGCTTCACAAGGCATAACGCCAGATGCGGATATGGAGCTGTCCAGCATGGATATGCTGATTGAAATGGCTATTCGCGGCTATGGAGCAGCATTTGTGACTCAATCTTTTATCGATCAGGAACTTGAGAATAAGAAGCTATTTCGACTTCAGACAATTGAACCTATTCCATTACGTTCTGTAGGTTTTGCCACTAGGCGCAATTCTTCTCTTCCCATCATCGCAAACCGGTTTATTGCATTGTTTGAATAATAAGAAGAGCCTCTCGGTATCCAAGAGGCTCTTCTTATTATTAGCTTGATAATGATCAGTATGCTCTTTCATATTGCTTTGCGGGCAATACCTCACCTTTTACAGCCTGAATTGCATGTAATGCCCAATAAGGATCACGAAGCATGCCGCGAGCAACAGCTACTAGATCTGCATCTTCATTCGCAATTGTCGCTTCAGCCAGCTGTGGATCTTCCAGCTTGCCTACGGCAATGACAGGTACCTGCAGCGCTTCTTTCAGAGCACGTGCCAAAGGCACCTGATAACCAGGATAGTTGCCCGGACGCTTTACTCCTACTGGGCCTTCTCCGCCGCTTGATACATGAAACACATCAACTCCAGCATCTCTGTAGCGTTTACTGAACTCGATGCTATGGTTCAAATCATAACCACCATCCATATATTCAATGGCAGAGATTCGCATGATGAGCGGCATGTCTGCTGGCATTACGCTTTTCACCGCTTGAACGACCTCTACACCAAATTTAGCCAAATCCTGTCCGTACTCATCCTCACGGGTATTAATGCCAGGAGACTGAAATTGATRCACCAAATAACCATGAGCACCATGTATTTCAATTGTGTCTACACCCGCTTCTACTGCTCTTCTTGCTGCCTCTTTAAATTGATTCACAATAACTTTTATTTCTTCGACAGAAAGTGGTTTAGGTGTTTTATAGTTAGGACCTGCTGGGATGGCAGATGGACCAACGGGCTGCTCAGCGTCCTCTGCTTTGCGTCCAGCATGCGCGATTTGAATGCCTATTTTCGAACCATGTTTATGAACCTCTGAAATTATGCGACTGAAAGCTGGAATATGCTCATCTGACCAAAGCCCTAAATCATGATCTGTAATGCGACCATCTGGATCAACGTCGGTCATCTCCATTAGGATAAGGCCCGTACCGCCTATCGCACGTGAAACATAATGAACATAATGCCACTCATTAGG
>NZ_JBFTSN010000641.1:0-2613 GCF_056400045.1 Paenibacillus sp. 01L418 | reverse complement strand
GTATAAGGATAGTATCAAACTACTCTGTCAACTGGTTGACAGCAAACATCAGTTCTGTATCGTTATACATTTCGACGCTATTTGGCAATATCCTTGCTAAAATAATTTTATATAAGCAATCTGAAATTTGAAAAATTTCCAATCTCAAGTAATGCAACTGTGGCTAGCATCAGTGCTTTGAAATCGCCCACCCGTTCCCTGCGTAAGTAACATAGTTGCCATACCAAGAGCTCCCGTCTGATACCTAACAAGGTTATCGACGAGAGCTTCTTTTGTTGGACAGAGATCCAAAACAAGCCGTGTGAGAGTAGGCAAAAAGGAGGTGATGAAACGTGGAGAAACGACAAATAGCTGAAGAGATGATTGTGCTACTCCGTCAGCTTGTAATGCAAGATCAATTGGTAATGGCGGCTCGCGTCTTGAGAGTGTACTTCCAGCGTGTATGGAAGATCGATGAGGAGTTGGCTAATCGGTATGTGCGAGCTTACTTCGCAAAGTACTATCCAAAACAATTGGAATGGTATCTTAAGCGTCAAGATCGCGCCAGTTAAGAAAGGATGATACGCAGATGATTAAACAGTTGYGGGAGCGTAAAGAGGCTCTCCAGAGCGTCAGAAAGAAGCGTCTGAACAACAAGGCATCGCTTAGAACCGACGACGGAAGGCAGTATATTTGTTGCTTGGCAATGCTCATAAGCATGGAAATGAAGATCGAAGAATTTCAAGGCATGAAAAAGGACGCCTGCCAGCGCCCTCAGTAAAACCATTATCGATTCAATGATAACTCAATATCTATACCCATTCAAGGGGAGGCCGAGTGCCTCTTCTATTTCTATTTCTATTTCTATTTCTATTTCTATTTCTTGGAGGTAATCCACAGTGAACATGTACTCTATTAGAACAGCTTTAGCTGATGCACTTTGCGTGAAAGAAGATAGCACCGTCATTCAAGAGCTATTTACTCGCTTTGTTACGCCTTATGAACTGCTTGATGCTAATGAAATGGAACTTACACGCATCAAAGGTATTGGCTCCGCGAAGGCGCGTCAGATCGTTAGTACTCTCAAGTTGGCGAGGGCATTAAACACGCCGCGTGAAAATCCGTATGTTATCCGTTCTCCGAAGGACGTTTTCGACATGATCCGTTTCGAGATCGGGCACCTAATGCACGAAGAATTCTGGATAATTCCACTTAATACGAAGAATCACGTTATTTGCAAAAAGCGAATCAGTGTTGGGACGCTTAATAGTGCAATTGTTCATCCTAGGGAAGTCTATCGTTCACTCATCCAGAGAGCTGCGGCAAGTTACATTGCAGTACACAATCACCCTACTCAGATGACAGAAGCCTCCCCAGAGGATGTTCAGATTACCAAACGTTTATCTGATGCTGGAGAAATTCTAGGCATTGAACTGCTTGACCACGTTATCGTTTCAACAGACAGTTACTGCTCACTAAAGGAAAGAGGTTTAATGTAAAACATTCATTAGGGGTCGGCTTTTATGGCTGGCTCTTTTCGCTATGCCTTCGGCTATAGAGGGCGCGCTCCACTTCGTTTCGCGCATTACCTGTCTATTCGCATCATGAGGTGTTCTAATCCATACTAATTCTTATGGAGGTAATTCAATGATTACAAACACAGCAATCACAGGGTATGCCCTTCTGGCAGCACGGGAGCTTGGCTTATCAAAACAAAAGTTTGAATAATTGGAGGCTATAATAAGCTCAGTACTTGATGATTATACTGCCCAGGAAGCCGAAGAAGTTTACAGAAGAAATTAATAGAGTATTGGCGCGAGGGGCCATCTGATACAGGTGGTTCTCTTCGTTATTCCTTCATTAATGTACTAGCCGAAAAACGAAAAGAGGGGTTAGTCATCTTCCTTACATACAAATCCAATTGCAAATCAGTATGGGTAGTCGCGGTGTCATTAGGTTTCCTATTCATAAATAATAGATACATACGTTTCCTGTGGATATTGGCCTCGCGTTGTGCTGGACTACACGAAGGCAAACTACTTTCCAAATCAAGCGCCCTTAGGAATTCATCTTGTTCATTCATCGTTATCATCGTCTCCTTCATCATCTTGGTTAAAGCCAAATATAAATTCAGGCCAGTAACTTGGCTCATCTTGCTCATTCATTTCAATAGTGCTATTCATGCATGTTACCTCCTGTTTCAATAGGTGTATTAGTTTCCACCGCAGATCAGTTACAATATCGTACCATACAGATCAGGATCATTATCCGTTATTGACTTCCAGAAAGCCCTTTGTTCTTCTATATCCATTTCTTTCATTGGTGGGTTTAGATCATCCTCAGTAAAGCTATTAATTAGTTCCCCATCTGAATACCAGCATTCGTAAAGATAATGCTCAAACTCTTTCAAGCGGTTCTTAGGTATTAATCGCTGCCCAGTTTCAATCATACTTATAGTGGAAGCAGGAAGACGGAGTATCATCCCGAGTTCTTTCTGGCCGAGCCCATCATGTATCCTCTTGGTCTTTACCTGGTGATGAAGCGGCAAGCAATCCATATTAATTATTACTTCGCGTCTAGCATTATAGATACTCATTCATTCATAGGGATCATCAACATAGTCCCGTCTAAACC
>NZ_JBFTSN010000640.1:0-2624 GCF_056400045.1 Paenibacillus sp. 01L418 | reverse complement strand
GATTTGAGCTTGTCCAAAGCAATATATAACGAGGAACACTCCTTGTTTGGACAGTTTTTTGAAAACTTCGGCGAGCATCCTGCATTTATTGTCCTATTTATCGCGGGCAGCATTCTCTTTAGTACGGCTAGGCATGAGAATCCTAATGCTGTATTCAGAGCTTAAGGCGTCTAAACATAGGTGTAATGAGAAACATAATAGAGGAGGGTTTTAAATGAAAATTGATATTCAAGCGCTTATTGACCAAATGACTTTGGAAGAAAAAGCAGGTATGTGTTCGGGGCTCGATTTCTGGCATCTAAAGGGTGTTGAACGACTTCATATTCCTTCTATAATGGTAACGGATGGGCCTCATGGGCTGCGTAAGCAAAAAGGTTCTTCTGACCATGTAGGTATTTTTGATAGCGTTCCTGCTACCTGTTTTCCATCAGCGGCAGGGCTTGCCGGCTCTTGGGACCGTGAATTGGTTGGAAAGGTAGGCGTGGCTCTTGGCGAGGAATGCCAAGCAGAGGATGTGGCTGTTTTACTTGGGCCAGGCGCGAACATCAAGCGGACGCCGCTATGCGGACGGAACTTTGAATACTTTTCTGAAGATCCTTTCCTATCCTCGGAAATGGCGGCAAGCCATATTCAAGGGGTACAAAGCCAAGGTATTGGCACCTCACTCAAGCATTTTGCACTCAACAATCAAGAACACCGCCGGATGTCAGTCGATGCGGTTGTCGACGAGCGGACAATGCGCGAAATATATTTGGCAAGCTTTGAGGGTGCGGTGAAAAAAGGTAAACCATGGACGGTCATGAGCGCCTACAACAAAGTAAACGGAACGTATGCTTCGGAAAACGAATTTTTGTTAACGGATATTTTGAAGGAAGAATGGGGCCATGAAGGTTTTGTTGTCTCCGACTGGGGTGCGGTAGATGAGCGAGTAGATGCGCTTGCAGCGGGGCTTGAGCTAGAAATGCCTTCCAGCAACGGCAGTGGCGACAAAAAAATAATAGAGGCCGTGCAAAGCGGCAAGCTATCCGTCGAATTGCTCGATCAAGCTGTTGCAAGACTTCTTCGAATTATCTTCATGAGTGTTGATCAGAAAAAAGAGAACGCGTCTTACAATGTGGGAGAGCATCATCAGCTAGCTCGCACGGTTGCTAGTGAATGTATGGTGCTTTTGAAAAATGAAAAACAGCTGCTGCCGCTTAGCAAAGGAAAAAAAGTGGCGGTCATTGGCGCATTCGCTCAAAAACCTAGGTTTCAAGGCGGCGGCAGCTCGCATATCGTGCCGACTGCGCTCGATAATCCGCTGCAGGAAATGAAGCAGTTGGCTGGAGACTCGTCATTCATTGTTTATGCTGAGGGTTACTCGCTAGATAACGATAATAGTGATGATGCACTCGTGGAAGAAGCGAAGAAGGCCGCTAGCGAAGCCGATGTGGCCGTTGTATTTGCAGGTCTTCCCGACCGTTATGAATCTGAGGGGTACGATAGAAAACATCTAAATATGCCGGGTAATCAGAATCAATTGATTAAGGCTGTAGCGAGTGTGCAAAGCAACGTCGTTGTTGTCCTTATGAATGGTTCGGCTATCGAGATGCCTTGGGCTGATGAGGTGGGAGCCATTTTGGAGGCATACTTAGGGGGGCAAGCGGTTGGTGGTGCGATTGCTGATCTGCTGTTCGGAGAAGCGAATCCATCCGGCAAGCTGGCAGAGACATTTCCTGCTAAGCTAAGCGACAATCCATCATTTCTATTTTATCCAGGCGAGGCAGATCATGCGGAATATCGGGAAGGCATTTTTGTCGGATATCGCTACTATGATTCGAAGAGCGTTAAGCCGATGTTCCCGTTTGGGCATGGTCTGAGCTATACAACATTCGAGTACACAAACTTGTTGATAGACAGCAAGGAAATAAATGATACGGAAACGGTAAGCGTTCACGTCACGGTTAAGAACACAGGAACACGCACCGGCAAAGAAATCGTTCAGCTGTACGTTCAAGATGTCGTGAGCACCGTGATTCGGCCGGAGAAAGAGCTGAAAGGATTTGCCAAGGTGGAGCTGCAGCCTGGAGAGCAAAAGAAGATAACGTTTACGCTGGATAAACGATCTTTCGCTTATTACAATGTTGCTCTAAAAGACTGGCATGTCGAGAGCGGAGACTTTGCTGTTCTTATTGGGCGTTCATCGGAGGATATTGTCCTAGGCGAGACACTGCGCGTTCAATCCACTGTCCCTCTGAAAGTTGTGTATCATCGCAATAGCCTTCTCGGTGACTTAATAAGCGATACGGAGAAGGGTCCAATCGTGCAAGGCATTATGCAGCAGGTTCAAGCAGGAATGGGAATCTTGATGTCTGAGGATAACGAAATGGCAGACATGATGGCCGCGATGATGAAATTTATGCCTCTTCGCAGCTTGGTGTCCTTCAGCCAAGGGGCGTTCACAGACGAAATGCTAAACGGCTTGCTTCACCAATTAAACCATTCATAGTAGGAGCAAAATAGATTTTACAAAAGGACCGTCCTTCCACGTGAGGCCACTGAAGAACTTAAGGTTTTTGTGAGCCCCCAAAGCGATAAGCAAAAATGCGACACCTTCTCCTGATATTCCGGAGAAGGTGTCGCAT
>NZ_JBFTSN010000639.1:0-2673 GCF_056400045.1 Paenibacillus sp. 01L418 | reverse complement strand
CAATTGGATGGCAAGGCGTTCCGTATTAATGGCAAATCCGTATTCCAACGGCTCGTTCTTGATCAAGGCTTTTATCCTGAAGGCATTTATACAGCACCCACTGACGATGATTTAAAACAAGATATTGAAATGTCGCTCGCACTTGGTTTTAACGGTGCAAGATTGCATGAGAAAATGTTCGAGCCTAGATTCCTATATTGGGCAGATAAGCTTGGATATTTGGTGTGGGGAGAGCATGCTAACTGGGGTCTCGATATATCAACAGCTGCCAGCCTTGCTCAATTTCTACCGGAATGGATTGAGGGTGTGGAACGAGACTTCAACCATCCAAGCTTGATCGGATGGTGCCCATTTAATGAAACTTGGGACTCATCGCGCGGTACTCGTCAAGATAATGATGTACTTCGCGTCGTTTATGAAACGACTAAAGCTATTGATCCAACGCGACCGGTCATCGACACAAGCGGCAACTTCCATGTTGTAACGGAYATTTTTGATGTTCACGATTATGATCAGAATCCTGTTACATTCAGGGAACGTTATCAGCCGTTTGCCGAGAAAGGCGAGGCGTGGGTCTCCTTCCCCGATAGACAAAGCTATAACGGCCAACCTTATTTCGTCAGTGAGTATGGCGGAATTTGGTGGAATCCCAAACAGTCCGATGAGAAAAGCTGGGGCTACGGGGATCGTCCACAAAGCGTCGAGCAATTTATTGAAAGATATGACGGCTTGACCAGTACTCTTCTTGAGAATCCTAATATGTTCGGGTTCTGTTATACACAGCTTTATGACGTGGAACAAGAAGTGAATGGACTTTATACTTACGATCGACAACCGAAGTTTGATGTTGAACGAATTAAAGCGATCAACAGCAAAAAAGCAGCTATCGAGGATTAGTGCTCATTAGTCTCAAACAAAAAATAGGCATGCTGCGATGGCAGCATGCCTGTTTTTATTGCTTTTCTACTTACAATTGACCTAATAACCCGCTCCATTATTGAACGCGATGTACGCCAACAATATCTAATGTTTGTCCATCGATCGTTATGTCTACTGATTTCGTTTTCACTGTGCCATTATTATAGTAAGCAGAGAATATGAATGTTAAGGTGCCTTTAGCAAGCTTTGTGAATGATGCATCCCAAAGTTCACCGTGCCAGCTGGTTTGCCCTGTGTTTAATGCGGTTAGAGACGTTTCGTAAGTACGCATACGCACCTCTACCCGATCCGCTTTTGTAGCCGTGCCTGTAATGGTTGTATCTGCCTCCAGTATAAATTTCTCTCCCGCCCAAAATACCGAATAACCGCGCGGCGAATTCTCATCTCCTGATTGTTTTAAATTAAAAGCCTTACGATGCTGATCCCATAGCTCCGTATGCCGTACATAACCATTGACATGTAGCGGCAGCACCTGCAACGTTTTGGTCACGCTAACCGGCTCAGCTATACCGTCGCTAACCGTAAGCTTCATGCTCCAAAGTCCTACCGTTGTTAACCTCAGTGAAGGCCCTTTTACCGGATAGTTTGGACCATTAACGGTATAGAAATAGCTGTTCTTCACGCCGAGCGGACTTGTCAGCTCATAAACAATCGTAAGCGTATTGCCATCAGCATCTGTCACATTCGATAGAAAAGTTGTCATGTCTCTTTCATATACAGGTTTGGGCGTCCAATCAAAGTCAGCCGTCGGAGGTCGATTGGTAACGAAATAAATATATTCATAATGCCCTTCATTGCCGGCAACGTCATAATCGATTACGGTAAGACGATATGCTTGTCCAAAAATCAACCCAACAACTTTGTATGATTGCTTAGAAAGTGCTAAAGGAATGCTGTATTCCGTTTTACCGTCACCATTTAAATCAATATTCGTCACACTGCCGTCCGCGTTCACTTTTTGCAAATAGAAGGTGCGAGCAGCATGTCCCGAGGAAGGCTCGGCATCATAGAAGGTATTGAACTGAACCGTTACGGCCGTAGGTTCAACAGTTAGCTGTTCATTCACATCTGCTGGTTTAACCGTATCGACAAAGAAAAAACCGTTGCTTGAATACGGTCCCCATAAATAGCTGTCGTTCGCTCTCGCTCTCCAGTAATGCAGCCCCTCAGCTAACGCAGGTGTTGTGTAATTAGCAGCAGCCAAAGCAGAGTTCGTGTCCACTACCATAACACCGCTCGATGCTTTGAACACCTCATAGTCTATCGCTTTAATGGGGTGGTTCTCTGGATCAATCGTAAACGCGTGCAGCTGTGGACGATTTGAGTTTGTATAAATAGGATTATTAGCATCAAGCCCGTTAAATGAAAGTAAATAGGTTTGCGGCGGGAGATCCAGCACAAAATATTTAATATTACTTAAATTAGACCATACCCCTGCTGAATAAACCTGCCCTTGCACCTTAACGAAGCGACCAGGAACGATGCTTTCCTCAAGCATAGGATACGTAAGTGCATTTCCTTCATGCTCAATATACAAGGCCGTTTCATTGTTATCGACATACGTTAGCATTAGTCGATATTGCTCTTGTGGATCGTTCTGAGCATCATAATATGTCCATCGAATCGTCGGTTCTTTTATCAGCACTGTTGGTGTTGTTGGGGTTGTTCCAGCTGGAACCGTAATGGTCATAACAGGCTTCGTTTGGTTAACTGGCGGTATTCCTTCTTTATAGA
>NZ_JBFTSN010000638.1:0-2674 GCF_056400045.1 Paenibacillus sp. 01L418 | reverse complement strand
CACGCCATTGCTGAAGCAAATCCCATATCGAAATAAACGAATGCTTGACGGAACAAGTAAAGGGAATAAAGAAGTGTACCGTCTAACGGGCCGCCCTCGCCTTTTGAAATAATGTAAGCTGGAACGAAGGTCATAAATGCTCCGATGGTTTGCATAATCGTATTAAACAAAATGATCGGGCTGAGCATTGGCAAAGTAATTTTGAAGAAGCGAACGACTGGACCCGCTCCATCCACATTGGAAGCTTCGTACAATTCTGGCGGTATATTTTTGAGACCTGCTAGAAAAATAAGCATCGACGATCCAAATTGCCAAACGGACAATGTAATGAGCATCCACAGCGCCGCTGCAGGTTCAGCAAACCATCTCACGCTATCTAAACCGAGTGCATTCAGAAAAATGTTTATAACCCCTTCGTCGCCGTAAAGGTTGCGCCACATAATCGACACGGCAACGCTACCGCCAATAATCGAAGGAAGATAATAAACGGTCCGATATAACCCGATTGCTTTCGAGGCTGTATTCAATATCATTGCAATAAATAAAGCAAAGGCCAATCTAAGCGGTACACCGATAAATACGTATAAAAAAGTAACCTTTAGAGATGCCCAAAACTTTGAGTCATCAAAAAACATCGTCTGGTAATTCTCTAATCCGATAAAGGATGGTGTCGATAAGAGATCATAATCGGTAACCGAGAAATATAACGATGCGACAGCGGGTACTAAGGTGAACAATAAAAATCCGATAACAAATGGACCAATAAAGGTGTAGCCTACCAAGTTGTTTTTAAGTGATAGCGATTTCATCTTATCCAACTCCTATACGAAGTCTAGCGTGCCAAAGCATCTTTATTTATGAAAAAGCGATGGTCGATCTAACGACCAACCATCGCTTCTACTCAAACAATATTACTTGTTTTTCTTAAGAATAGCGGTTGCTTCGTCTCTAAACTTCTTAGCTGCGTCTTCTGGTTTAATTTTGTTGTAGTTCATTTGCTCTGCAAGGCTTGTGAGCGATTTGAACACTTCTGCAGAACCGATTGGATCAGCTGGATCCATTGGTGAGCTGTTCGCTTCTGCCCAAGCAACATAGTCGTATACTTGGATTTGTGCTTCAGTAGAAACTGCTTTTAACGCTTCTTTCACTTTAGAGGAAACAGGTACGCCGCGATCGCCTAAAATCAATTTGTTAGCTTCGATATCATTTACGAAGAAGTTGATAAATTTAGCTGCTTCTTCTTTCACTTTCGAATTTTCCGATACGGAGAAGAACATACTTGGCTTAAGGAATAACCCTTTAGTCATATTTGGACCAGCCATTGGAGCAATTGCTAGCGGACGGTTAGCCACTTGCTGCAATCCAACATATTGGTTCGACCATTGCCATACGCCAATGCCTTGGTTCAATACAAGGTGGCTGTCTTCTGCGCCTTTGATTTGAGCTAGAACGTCTGGTGACGGTACTGCACCATCGATAACAAGTTTAGCTAGCATTCCGAAGAAATCGGTGAATAGTTGATCATCCTCGTAGCCAAGGCCGTTGCCTTCTGCGTTAAACAACGTTTTATCAAGTGTACGAAGGTAGTAGCCGAAGAACACTTCTGGACGCATACCGTTGTCGAAGAAAATTCCTGCTGCTTTTGCTTTTGCAGCCATTGCTACGTAATCATCCCAAGTGTAGTTTTCAGGAATGGAATCAATGCCTGCTTTTTTAAGTAGTGCTGGATCGTAGTTAAATCCAAGAGCATTTACACCAAGGTTCATACCGTATAGTCCATCGCCTAATTTACCGCCATCAATTGCATTTTGGCTAATGTCACTTACGTCAATTTGATTGCCGATAAATGGAGTCAAATCAGCCAATTGTTTTCTGCCAGCGTATTGCGAATAGTTTTGCGTATCGATTTGGATGATATCAGGAAGCTCGTTTGCAGCTGCTTGAGGAGCAAGCTTTTTCCAGTAGTCATCATAGTTTGCATATTCCATTTCTATCGTTACATGCGGGTTTTTCGCTTTGTACATCTCAATGACTTTCATTGTGTAATCATGACGCGGCTGACCGCCCCACCATGCGATACGAAGAGTGACCGGTTTTGCTTCTGCTGGCTCTTCTTTCACTTCGTTTGTTGATTTTGGTGCGTTGGTCGCATTTGTTGGTTTTTCATTGTTTGCGTTTCCGCCGCAAGCGCTTACGAGAACTAGTGCAAAAGCCATGAGCATCAAAAGCATTTTCTTTGGTGCTTTCATTGTGTTACGCCCCTTCCAGACTCTTTAATGTTGTTTACAAGCTTTATTATAGGGTGAATGTCGAATCGTCGGAATTAAAAAAACCGCTTTCTTTGTTAAAAAAACAGAGGTCGCCATTATGGCGACCTTTTGAATTCGGAAGGCGTGAACCCTGTATGTTTTTTAAAAACTTGACTAAAATATTGCGGATTATCGCCAAAACCAAATTTCTCAGCGAGTTCAAAAACCTTCACATCACCTGTTTTCTCAATCTCTTCCATCGCTTGCTCCATCCTTAACCGAACAACATAATTTGAGAATTTCTCTCCCATTTCCTTCTTAAACAGCTTGCCTACATAATCTGCGTTCATGTATAAGATCTCACTTGCTACCCAGTTGAGCGATTGATCAGGATTGGAAATATGCGCTTCAATTACTTGAATCAT
>NZ_JBFTSN010000637.1:0-2679 GCF_056400045.1 Paenibacillus sp. 01L418 | reverse complement strand
GTTTGAGACGTATCCGTGTATACACCTGTACTCGAAGGCTGCTTCATCATCGATTGCAGCTTATCAAATACATGCGGAGCTGAGTCGATTACCCGCTCAAGCAGATGTGTTTGATTATCGAGCGGAACAATTTTTACGCCATGTGTTCCTACGACCAAGAAAGCAATTGGCGTAATCGACACGCCGCCACCGCTACCGCCGCCGAACGGAARCGAAACGGAAGCATGCTGTGCATCAGATTGAGAGCCGTTCTTATGATCGGCATCATCTAATCGAATGTCACTGCCTCCTGCTACAAACCCAAAGCCTACTTTGGAGATCGGCATAATAATACTGCCATCCGGCGTTTGGACAGGGTCGCCTACAATAGTATTGACGTCAACCATCTCTTTAATATTTTCCATTGCGGTTTGCATTAAGCCTTGAATAGGATGTTCTGCCATACCTTGACGCCTCCTTTCAATTTCCTCATCCGAACTAAAAGCTGCAGTCCGGCAAGAATAGCATAACCGAAGCGGATTTGAGCTATGCATGACCATTCCGTTGTAAAAGCAGATCGTTGATAAATAGGCTGAACCATCATTTTCGGTTCTGTTTTGAGCTTAACCATTTGGGACAATACGCCAATGATTGATGTTTTTATGGACCAAACAAATCCAGTCGCCATAGCCGTCCACATTGCGTCACCGGTTCCTACTGATGTGGACCAGTTCCATTCCAAAMGACGGACCTTCGTAAGCGATTTTCTAACCCAACCCGTTAAGTTTTTCGTCATTTGTAACAGATGTTTTGTTCTTTCCATTAGATGCGCTATTTTTTCTGCGTCAATGTCCTCGTTATATTGTTTCCAAGTGTCAACGGCCACATTCTTTTTTGAAACCTGTTCCTTAAGTTGGATGGAGGTTCCTGTGAACTGAATAATCGGCACTTTAAAGCGGTATCTGAGGATTCCAAATAAGGCCTTTATATTCAACTCAAAATCATCGTTTTGATCAATTCTCCTCAGATGGCCTCTTAATTCGACCTGCGAAGTGAGGCAGACGACCAAAATGAGCAAAAAAAAGAGACCGACCGCCGTCATCCAACCGTAGGGGTAACCGAGCATCATGATGCTTCCTCCGTTTCCCTAATATGGGTTGAATATAGTATGACCCGGCGGCCAAATCTCATTCTTTTATTTCTTCAATTGTCATCTGCGTGCCATCTAATCTCTCAAATAGCAGCTGAGTTTGTTCCTCCAAGGCATCATCGATATCAACGCTGCCTGGTTCTGGCAATTCTTTTATGGACGGCAATCCAAAATAATCTAAAAATGATTTCGTTGTTCCGTACAAAATAGGTCTGCCAATCTGCTCGGCGCGGCCAACCTCTTCGATTAAATCCTTTGATACAAGCGATTGAATCGCTCTGTCGCTCTTTACGCCGCGAATTTCTTCAATCGATATTCTTGTTATCGGCTGGCGATAAGCGACGATGGACAGCGTTTCTAATGCAGCTTGTGACAGCTGCGATCTCGTAGGAGTGTATGCCATACGCTCAAAATAAGGCGCATGCTCCAAATGAGTCGTCAGCCGATAGGAGGCTGCCACCTCTGCGATTTGAATACCGCGCCCCTCGCGCTCCAAATCGCGCTGCAAATCATAAACCAAATCGGAAGCGAGCTCGGCATCCAGCTCCAAAATATCAGCTAGTTGCCGCTTCGTAAGGCCTTCATCACCTGCCATAAACAGCAGGCCCTCAATAATTGTCTTCAACTTCGGATAATCCAATTTGCGACGACTCTCCTCTCCAATGAATGACGATGTCGTCAAATAACTGATGCTGAAAACAACGAATATGTTTCATTTTCATTAATTCTAGAATGGCTAGAAAAGTAACCACGATTTCATGCCTGTCCATGTTCTCGCGAATAAGCCGTGAAAAACGAACCGTTTCGAATTGCTTGAGCACCTCGACAATGTCCCGTATTCGATCTTTAACGGAAATCTCGTCGCGATGTATGGTAGCAACGACATTACGCCTTGATGCGCGGCGCAGCGCCTTTTGAAAGGCAGTAATCAAATCCGACAAGTGAAGACCCTCCACCGGATTAACAATCTCTTCTTTCAAAAATGGCGTCATATCCTCAGGTTCCCTTGAATAGACAAGGCTGCGCTCGAATTCCTTCTCGCGCAGCTGCTCGGCTATTTGTTTGAATTTCCGGTATTCTACGAGCTTCTGGATGAGCTCATCGCGTGGATCCAATCCGTCATCCGGCCAATCCTCATAGTCTTCCTCAAATACAGGCGGCTTTGGAAGTAGCTGCTTGCTCTTTATCGCCAAAAGGGTTGCCGCCATAACTAAAAATTCACTCGTGACCTCAAGCTCGAGCTCTTTCATCGCATGAAGATAATCCATATATTGAATTGTAATCTCACTGATAGACACCTCATGGATATCGATCTCCGCCTTGTCGATCAAGTGAAGCAGCAGATCCAGCGGCCCCTCAAAAGAATCCAGCTTATAAAGCACTGACACTTACATTTCCTCCCGCCTAGCCTTATCTTCGCTGCTTAGCCTTGCAATTGTTTGGTTAGGTTCGCCATTTCAATTGCGCTTGTAGCAGCCTCATAACCTTTGTYGCCTGCTTTTGTACCTGCACGCTCAATGGCCTGTTCAATCGAATCAACAGTCAATACA
>NZ_JBFTSN010000636.1:0-2714 GCF_056400045.1 Paenibacillus sp. 01L418 | reverse complement strand
GGGCTAAAAGAGTACGGCCAAGCGTATCCGCAGTCAAAATGAGCCATGCTCCGCCAATCGCAGAGAAAGGCAGCAGCACTTTATGGTCTGAGCCAATGAGCAGCCTCGCGATATGTGGGACGAGCAAGCCGACAAACACGATTAACCCGCCAATAGCTGTTGCAACAGAAGCCAAAAGCACGGCAACAACCGAAACGAGCAGCCTTACTTTCATAACAGACATACCAAGATTTTGAGCGGTTCGATCCTGCAAAACAAGCGTATTGCACCATGAGCCAAGCAGCATCGAGAGTAACAAGCCTACACCGCCATACAGCGCCAATATATGTACATCATCCCAGGTTTTCATTGTAAAAATAGAGGAAATCGCTTGATTCACGCTAGTTACCGCATAGCTGCCGCGATAATTAAAAGACTGCCCCAAACCTGTAAATGTAGCATTAACTGCAACACCGACCAGAATAAGCCGAAGCGGACTGAGTCCAGAGCGCCACGAAAGCGAATAGACCAATAGACAAGCTATTGCTCCTCCAACAAATGAAAACAGCGGCATCCAAAAAAACAATGTCGGGAATATTGTTACGAGCAGCAAAGAAACCAAGCCTGCTCCTGATGAAATGCCGATAACACCTGCGTCCGCCAGCGGATTGCGCATTACGGCTTGCAGCAGTACACCAGACACGGCTAGCGCAGCCCCTGTCAGTAAAGCAACGATTATACGCGGTAGCCGCAGGTCGCGAACAACCTCCACCTGTTCACTTGGCGAGCCAAGCAACCCTTTCATGAGTTCAACAAATCCTACGCTGATGCTTCCAGTTGTCATGGAGTATACGATGGTTGCCAAAAGGAGCAGCGTAATTGCGATGAAGCTGAATATTGTTTTTGGCATGAAAAAACATCCTTATTTATAATCCTGATAAAGCATTGGAGCGAGCGCGGTTAGTGCTTTGACAACAGCCAAATTGCCCGTCGTGCCAAATAAAGTTTCTTCCAGATCATATACACGCCTCGTCTTTACCGCTTCAAAATGCTTCCAGATATCATTTTTTTTGAATTCTTCATCGAACATTTTCACTACCTCAGCCGGCATGCCATGCGCTGCTCGCAAAATGACATCCGGATTCGCCTTCTGCAAATATTCCGTATTGGAAGCCAAAAATTCAACCTGCTCGCCCTGCACGATATTTAATCCCCCAAGCAAACGAACAAGATCTCCAATGTAAGAGTGCTCCGTCGCAACCAAATAACTGCCGGGCACACCAAGCAGGATCAGCACAGTCGGTTTTTCTCTTCCTTCTGTATTCCGAGTGATGGCAGCCAGCATTTCCTGCTGTTCATTTACGATTGCAGCAGCCTGAGTTTCCCGCCCATACCGTTCTCCGAGCGCTGTAATTTCAGCTTGCATGCTAGAGATACTCGTTAAATTCAGAAAATCAGCCTTTAACCCTGCACTCTCAAATACAGGCTCCAGCTCATATTGCAGCGTCGAGACAGACAGCACCTCCGTCGGCTTCAGGGATTTAACCATTTCCATATCAGGACTCATTGGATTTCCGACTTTAGTAATATTGGTGTAACGCTCCGGTAGCGTTTTCACACTTTTCGGTATACCAACTAAATCAAGCTCAAGCGCATCCATAATTTGTGTAATCGCTACGGTTGTTGACACGATGCGTTGGCTAGACTCCTCGGATACAGAGCCCGAAGCCGCTACTTTTGCCAAAGAGTTTGTAGACGGCGCAGCAGTTGGCGCTGCTGTCGAGCCGCTTCCCGCTCCAATCGTTCCGCAGCCTGCCATCATCGCAGCAAGTAACAGCAGAGATAACCCCTTCATAAATCGATAGCGCATTTCATTCTTACCTCCTTAAAAAAACAGCACAGAGGACACCCGCTAATCAGGGTCCTCCTATGCCATCTGTTTAAATCACCCGCTTCAAACTTTGTCCTTCCTTTCTTTCTGCTGCTTATGCCGTTTTAGCCTCTTCTTGTTCTGCTGCTTTCGTTTCCAAATAATCGACAGCACGCAAAACGAGAGTAATCGCCTCAGCTCTTGTTGCGGACTTCGTTGCTCCAAACTGATTTTGATCCAGTCCCTTAATTAATCCGTACTTCACTGCCGTAGCAATGTAAGCCTTAGCGTAGGAAGGAATTTCCGCTACATCCGCAAAATTAAGCGAATCCGCTGCTTCCAGCGGCAAATGAAGTGCTCTTACGATCATGACTGCAATTTCCGTACGGTTTACATTTTGCGTTGGACGGAATGTCTGATCCTCATAGCCATTAATAATGCCTGCTGCTACCGCTTGCTCGATAAAGGACTGTGCCCAAGTAGGAATGTTTTTCATATCTGCAAAAGCTGTTGAAGCGTTCTTGCCTTCCAGCTTCAGAGCTCTGCCGAGAATAACCGTCCACTCTGCACGATTGACCGTTGCATTCGGTTTAAAGCTTCCATCCGGATAACCCTGAACGATGTTTAGCTTCAATGCGCGATTAATGGCATCTTTCGCCCAGTTGTTTGCTAAATCTTTAAATGCAGCCGTTGCATCTTTGCCAGCCAGCTTATCTTTTTCCTCTTGTTCCTTTTTCTTTTTCTCAATTTCTTCTGACGTCTCTCTTGGCACCACAGAGCCAAATGAATCAGAGTCCCAGCTTGCTACTGGCGTTATTGCCCCAAGCTGAATTTGAATGCTGTATTCATGATGGTACTTCACTTC
>NZ_JBFTSN010000635.1:0-2721 GCF_056400045.1 Paenibacillus sp. 01L418 | reverse complement strand
CTTAAAGGTAGATCCGAATATGTACATACTAGTTGATTTTTTAGAAGAGATCAAAAAGAATTAATTTTTAATAATAAACTGAACAGTTTTAAGGATATGATCGACTTGTTCTTTGTTCATTTTCTCAAGAAGTTTATACAACTCGACTTTTTTGTCATCAGTTAGATTAATTCTCTCAATATTATTCTTATCAAATAAATTTCTAATGTCTGAATGACCTATTAAATAATCGGTAGTTACATCGAAAATATCTGCCAATAGTTTAATGTTCTCTAAACTAGGTTCACGTTTACCGGCTTCATAGTTAGCATATGTTGATCTAGCTACACCAAGTTTGTTAGCTACTATTTCTTGAGTCCAATCATTTCGAATTCGTTCTTGTTCAATTCTTTTACCCATTAATTCTGAAATATTAATCACCTCAAGACTATTATAACGTTTCTTATTGAAACATATACGAAATCATTTCAATAAGAAACAAAATCATTGACAAGTTTCGTTACGAAACATATAATGAACACAATAAAGGTTTCGTTACGAAACATTTTATAAGGGGGTGACGAAATGAAAGAATCCAATCGTGAATGGCTCATTCAACTAAGAGGTCTGGAACGTCAAGAAACAGTTGCTGATCGTGCTGGAGTCAGTAGGAGTAATTACACGAATATTGAGAATGGTCTGCGTTCTCCAAGCGTTGATACAGCTAAGAAAATAGCTGGTGCTTTAAAATTTGATTGGACGCTTTTTTTTGATTAAAAATGTTTCGTTTTGAAACAATATAAGTGACTGATCCTGAATTATTTATCGATTCAATTGCGATATATAGTCATATTTCAAATCGAAAAGAAAAGATGATCGATTACGAGTCGACCATCTTCTCAGGGAAAAAGTATGATTGTTGCCTAGACACCTACAATTTTACACTTTCCCCTGTACTTACCGCAATGAATATTTCATAATTTAACCTCAAATTTTCCTTTTTGTTTTTTCCTTCAAATAAATCAGAAACTTCGTAGAAAGGAGAATACCGTTGAAAGCACTTGAAAGTTATGAAGACGAATTTTTAAAACTAGTCGCTAAAGCATTGAAGAATTACTCTAACATAAAGAAACAAGAGAAAATTATACAAAACAAATCTTAGAAGTGAATCTATCAGTGAATACGAAATAACTAATAGGAGGAATTACAATTGAATATTCAACGTATGGTTACCGACTTTGGTAACTCACTTGGCCAATTCATGATTGATGGTCATTATTTTGAGATGCCTTCATCTATTAAAGAAATTTCGTCAGAGGCTGTAGAGGGGTTATTTGCACAGACCATTCCTGCTGATTCCCTTGGAGAACAACTTGTTGTCAAGTCGGGTGATCTGTTCTTCATGGTTGGAAAACGAGCACAGGCGGAGCTCTTAGGTAATGCTCATATCTATAAATTACATGATAAAACAAAATCTGAGACGGTATGGGTTACTTGGCTTGCTGGATTAGCATTATATCATGCATTTAAATGCCCAGAGCTGAATCAAGATACCATATCGATTGAGTATTTTGGCACGTTATTACCAGTTTGGCTGGTTAAGAAAGGAAATAGTTTTAAAGAAAAATTAGCAACGATGGCAGATCGTTTTCAAGTAGAAACCTCTTTCGAACTTATTACTCCAGGATTTAGTCGTAAACTAACGATTAAAGTGAATTATGCTGAGTGCCGCATAGAAGGAGAAAATGCGCGACATGCTCYGAAACTCGATCTTGAAGGCAATATAAAGGAGGATGCTAAGAGGTACAAGGAAGCATTTACGGTCATAGATGATATTGGAGGTCAAAGTCAAGATTTATGTAAGCTGCAGCCTGATCTAAACGGAGCTCAAAAGTCAGATGACTTTGTATCATCAACGGATCAAAGTTATTTAGCGGTATTGGAGAAATTAAGAACGGACAAGCTTATGGATTATTTTCAGGACGTTCGGTCTCTGGAATCCTTTATCCTCTCACACATTGAATCTCAAATTTTTTTATATAAGGATCCAGTATCTCATGCAGAGTTCCCTCTGACAGAGGATATTGAGCCGGTACTAAATGATTTTGCAGCTGTTGCCATGCAGAAGTCATTACAAAGTTTCAATTTTAGGCAAGGGGATCTAGTGTATTACGTTCACATTGGTGGTGTAAATCAAGCACTTCGCAAATACATGATGGATTACTTATGTAAACAACTGGGCGAGAAAGTAGCTAAGCTGTATCATATATTTCCTGAAGATTCACGCAAATTGAATATTTATGCTTCAGAGATCGTTGCGAAAAATTATTTAAAACGCAACATTCCAGTTAGCGTAAGGATCGCTAATTCAGAATGACACGCCGAAATCAATACAATGTCAGCGCATTGAAATTTACGGATGATGTACATGACTTTTTGGAGCATTTATCTACAAGTCGTGAATTATCTGAATGGGTAGCACAGCAAGTTAAACAGGAGATTGGACGTATCGGTACGTCAACGGGGACATGCTCCTGCAGCAAAGTAATGGATGAATTGAAGGAAATAAAGCAGCTTCTTATCAGCGGCTGCAATAAATCGAGTCAAGAAGAGCCAGAAGACAAAGAATCTAAAACGGCCATGAAACAAATTAGTAGTGATTCGATAAATCAGCTCATTGTAGAAAGTGATTTGGAATACGGATTTTAAAGCCGTTTTATCAACACGGTGGCAGGCATGAAC
>NZ_JBFTSN010000634.1:0-2744 GCF_056400045.1 Paenibacillus sp. 01L418 | reverse complement strand
TAGGAAAGCTGGCACGAATTCTAGTTGGTATTATACAACGAGGAGAAAAGTTCACGCGCCAGAGAAAACSGTMMTTGCATGGGCAGAAGCAGCTTAARTTAAGTAGAAATCACGTATATTGACTCATTCGCAGGATTTCAAAAAGAAAGCACGGAGGACCGAGYTCGTTACCCATAAGGGCTCAGACCCATCCGCTAAACGCTATCGGTCTCCACACCTTGGACAGGTATAACGAAGGAATGTAAGGGCAGTGACCCGTTGAGATTTGGGAGGGTGAACCTCCAAGGGATTGTGGAGTATGCGTGCAGTAGARACTRYCTGGGGAATATTTCCTGAGTGTTCCTCTATTTCCGCATGCCCAGCTCACCATCTCAAGCGGCATCAACTGCGTTRCTTCCTGAGATGGACTTGATCCAAGGTGACGAAATCCTGCGAATGAGTGAGTATATGTGAGATAAACCCTTAAAACGGAGGGACGGGTAACTATAGCTTAACAATCATCACGAGGCTGCCTGTATAACACGGCAGCCTCGTTGAACTATTCCAGCTAGTAGCTTGTCAATATTTATTAAAGACGAAACGAAGAATGATATACTAATAACAAAGAACCGTCCCACCGATATAGAGAAGGTATTCCTTCATATCTAAGTATTGTATATTCAGTCTAGAATGCTTGCTGCCTTCTTGGTCAAAATCGCAAAAATCCAGTGGAGCAGTTTATTTGCACACGCGATCACAGCTGCTTTAACCAGTAAAGTGTGATATCGATTGATTAATTCATATTCTAGTAATTTTTTATATAATCAAAATTAGAGAATAAGTGAAACATGCTCTAGCACAAGCTAAATGTGAGGGATGTTGTTAAATAGCGTAGAACGGAGAGTGAGCAGCGATGAAAATAAAGGTTATAATTTCCGATGACAATCCCTTTATCCGGGAAGGCATGAGGATCATACTGACCACCTTCAATGAGTTCGAGGTATTGGCGACGGTTGAGGATGGTCGAGAAGCCGTAGATTTCTGCAGGGAGAATGATGTAGACGTGGCACTGCTCGATGTGCAGATGCCCAATATGAATGGTGTGGAAGCGACCAAGCTGATCTCTGAGCTGACAGGAACCAAAGCGTTAATCCTAACCACCTTCGATGACGAGGCGTTTATTCTCGATGCGATTCGGAGCGGGGCGAAGGGATATCTGCTCAAGAATAACGATCCAGAGCGGATTCGGGATGCCATCATTACTGTATACAACGGACATAATGTGCTGCAGGATGCTGTGCTCGATAAGCTGAAATCTAGTTTGCTACCGGACAAGGATAAAGATAAGAAAGAAAATAAAGGGAGTAAGATCGACAGAAGCTTATTCACGGATAGAGAGCACGACATTATGTCCCTCATCGCGAAAGGGCTTTCCAATCGCGAGATTTCGAAGAAGCTGTTCATCTCAGAAGGCACCATTGCTAACCATATTACTTCTATTCTAGGCAAGAAGGGTCTTACGCATCGTACACAAATCGCGATTTATTTTTTGACCGGGGAAGTGGATTAAGTGACGGAGAGGGGAACACCTATAGAACTCTGGACAATGGGCGTAAAAGCGATTCTCTTAAGCTATGTGGTCATTCAATCCTATGTATCAATAGGTTCGATTTCACCATGGTATATGTTGTCCATCCTCCTCTACCTGTGTTTGAATATTTCCATCTATATCGCTAAAAAGGTTAGTATCACTACGATTGTGCTTCTGCTATCCATGATGGTTATTGCAGCGTCCTCGTCGTATATCCAACCCTTATTTTTACTCCTGTTCCCTCTGAACATATACGAACTATTCACTATATACCTGCGTAAAAGCGGAATTATTCTATTGCTCATGCTGGTTCCGCTCTTGTTGCTGTCTCAAGAATCTCAAGCTACCTTGGTTACATATGCTCTCGTTGCGATGCTAAGTTTCCTCTACTCCCTCTTGCTTAACAATTACATAAGCAAAATTGCAGACCTCAAAGAGGACATAGAAAATAGAAACGAACATATCCAGCATTTGACTGAGAGTCTAAATGAGAATAAAGAATATATCAGACAGTCCGATTATACGATTAAGCTGGAGGAGCGTAACCGACTGTCCCAGGAAATTCATGATAAGATCGGACATTCGATGACGGGTGCATTGATCCAGATGGAAGCCTCGAAGCGCTTGTTCACCTCCGATCCGAACAAGTCGGCGGAGCTGCTGCAGAATGCAATCCATATCTCCAAGGATGGGATCGAGAGTATCCGACTTGTGCTAAAAAATATGAAGCCACCGACAGAGAAGCTCGGAATAAATCGGATTAAATTATTTATTGATGAATTTTCAGCGAAGCATACGATCAGGACCTCTCTCACTCATGAAGGTAATGTCGATATCATTACTCCGATCCAGTGGAAGGTCATTCAGGAGAACACCCAGGAAGCGTTGACCAATGCCATGAAATATTCAAACGCTACTTTCGTCTCCATCCATATCGAAGTACTGAGGACCTTGATCAAGGTTGAAGTTTCCGACAACGGCAAAGGTGAGCAGAAGGTGATAAAAGGCTTGGGAATCATCGGTATGGAAGAACGGGCAGCAAGCGTAAATGGTACAATTATCGTCGATGGCTCAAGAGGCTTCAGTGTCACTACATTAATTCCTCACGGATAAGATGAGTTTAAATAGGAAGATTCTCATGGGTTAAGGATGAACTTGTGCACTGTCACAGGGG
>NZ_JBFTSN010000633.1:0-2754 GCF_056400045.1 Paenibacillus sp. 01L418 | reverse complement strand
GGGGAACCCATTTCAACCTGTACCATTATCACGACTACGCCGAATCAGCTTGTTTCAGATGTGCATGATCGTATGCCGGTCATATAAACGGATATACATGGCTGGTTAAATCCCGAAATGGAAGACGTCTCACAATTTCTCAAACCATTTCCTGCCGACGAAATGATGAAATATCCAGTCTCAAGAGATGTAGGAAACGTTAAAAATTCAGATGAATCCTTAATAAAGGAAATTCCTTTGAACTCCAAATAGCCCCATTAGTATCATCGGTTTCTCCAAAAAAAAATTTATAAGAACCTAGTAATTGAAACAACGAGTGCAAACGTTTTAAGTTGAGCTATTGTTTATCATTAGTTGATTTTAAATTACATTGCTCGAGATAGGTGAGTAGTGCTTATGCAATTTTTTTCCTTCTTTTTCGTTTACGATTATATCAAGCACGGTAACACCAGCATCTATAGAGAGTCAATTCAGAATTTTGAGCATTAACCATTTTTAATAGTTATGTTAATAATATTCTTTCACGATTCTAAATCCTTAAGCGAAAGTAGGTTTATCTTTTCTTGTTTTTTCTGCCAGACTACGATCTTCACCGTAGAAGGAAACGTGAATCTTATGCGGCTCACTTTAAATGTCAATATAATGAGTTCGAGCAATTCTTGATCTGATATATTCTCGTATCCTTTAAAGCGTGTGATCCCGGATCCCAAAACGGGTAGGGCTACTGTTCTCCCAGCATAGACTCTGTCTATCTCAGTCCAGAAATTTAAAAGGCAGCTTATGTAGTCGTTTATCTCGAGGTACGCTTTATTACTAGCATCGAAACGAGAGAACGCCGTAAGGAGATAATCGTCTACCATACATATTGTTCCTAGTTTATATTGAGTTTTCTTTCCAATAGTCCTTCCCTCGTTTGTGGAGGCGATCATCTCTGGTAAATGGTTGTCAGAAGAGATAATGTCGTCTAAAGTATTTACATTTCCCGAATAGAATTTTTTGATATATATTCCGTTGAGGGAAGTGCTTGAAATAACTTTCTCGTCTACCATTGTGTCGAAATATTCATTAAAAGCAACTGCTTTCAGGTCAGCTTCCTCAGAGAATAAATCACCAAACTTCACCTCAACCTCTGAGTTGTTAATCGTTAGTTTGATGCTCCGACGTAAATTGGCATGAATCCAAATTCCGATGTAAACAAGGACCAGCAATATCAGTGTCCCTCCACCAATGAGCGCCTTGTTTTTGGGCTCTATTTCAACAAAGAGAAAGACAATAGAGGTGATAACGCTTATCACGCTTAGAAAGCCGTAGAAAGTATGTAGTATCTTTTTATCAAAAAACGAGACTTTCATTCGCATCTGCTCCTTTATCGAATTAAGCCCCATTTGATTTGCGCGTCACGGTTGTAATAATTCTTCCCATCACTAAGATGCTCACCGTTCACATGAAAACGCGTAATAGCATCCATAATGCAATCCTTAGCAAATGCGATATGGATAGCCTCTACACCAGTATTATTGATACGCTCGGCAAGCGCCTTTGGCCATATGTCACTGTGGCTCTCTACATTCAAAATGGATGAAAACTCGGGATATGCAATAATAAGCGGAATTTTGTATGTATCTATGGCTTGCTCTATCTCATAGGATAAAACGCTTCCGGTAAAACGAGTCTTTTTGGTAAGGATGACGAGCATGTTTTTTGATGATTTAAGTCGTTCCTGAATCCGCGCATATAGAGTTGTCCGTTTACTTGTATCGCGTACTGCATCCGTTTTCTCATGACTGTTAGTTAACGAAAACTTGATGTTTTTGTTTGCACTCCATGCTTGAATAGTGGAATAATATCTAAAGTCAGACTTTGTAGGATCTTTTTCTCCTAAACCATCAAAAGCAACATAGGTTCCTGTCCGATTTGCCATGTGTTAATCCTCCTAATATAAAGTATTATTTTCACCTGTTTACTCGTTCATTATTAAACATAAAACTCGTCTACTCCGACCTCTCAAATCTATTATCACTACTTAATTCTCTGTGTAAGAGTATCTTATACGGTTCAACGTGATTGATTTTCAACTAAACTGCCCGATAGCTTCTTTATAATTTCCATAGTGTGTCGACATTTAGGGAAATTGGAACAGCCATAAAACTCTCCCCGTTTCCCATTACGTTTTACAAGTAAATAGCCACACTGGGGGCAGTCCAGATCTTCAGGCTCCATATTCTCGTTGCTCACTGCGACTTCATTTTCAAGTTCTGGTTGTTGGGTAATCTGTTTTGAACTTGGAGCCTTCTGTTCAGGATTTATTGCTAACATCAACTCAATCAGCTGCTGCCGCATGATTAAACGAACGCCGTTAGATTTGGCCAATGTATACGCCTGCTCTGTATAATCACTGTTGGTAACAACCCACGCTTCTGTTGCTCCGTAATGATTCAATGCTGTATGTACTTCTTGCACGGCCTTTAGACCAACATTTTTGCTATAACGCTTCGCCTGGACCACGATTTTCTTTCCAGCTTTTGAGATGATTAAATCTGCACCGTAATCACCTGCAGCTTGTGTAACTTCTGCAGCATAACCGTGTGCTTTAAAAAGATGACCCAAATACTTCTCAAACTGTCGCCCCTCCATCTTATCGATTTCTGCAATGCCGGATCTCTTTAAACGCTCGATTTGTTTTTGATTTATGGAGAAGATAATAAAGGCGTAGCCCGCAAAAATTACACCGGCAGCAATCCCTGCAGCTACAAT
>NZ_JBFTSN010000632.1:0-2787 GCF_056400045.1 Paenibacillus sp. 01L418 | reverse complement strand
CTATAATTCCTCGAACGATATAAGAGATATCGAGGAAGCAGCCGCTTCCTGTTCCGCCAGACAAGCCGGTTAGCAGAAACACCATCAGCTTTTTGTTCGTCCCGACGGATAACGTTTTAATTTTTTTGTCGATGCTCTGCACCACTTGATTGATCTTCGTAAACAGCAGCAGCCGACCTGCTTGACGAACGCCAGCTGCACCATTCATGCCATCAGTTATACTTAGCTCTGGCGACAGCCAGTCCGTGATGTACGGCTCCAAAATGCTGCGATTTTGCAGCAATCCTCCAACCTCTGCATTAGATAGCAGCACAAATTCATTAATAGGATCAAGACCGATCCCTTTATACTTTTTATTGCGATCCTGTTCATTCGTTTCAAAAGCAAGGAATTCCACATTATCAGGCTTCTCGCGTTTTCTTTTGGAAACGGGATCCTCAGGAAGCTTAAAGCGGCGATTGATCTGGTATTTTAGACGCAGAAGCGCATCAATACCGGTACCGCCAAGTCCAATGATCAAAATGGGATTATCTATGGTGTCTACCCGAATTTTCTCGCTGACAATACCTCCGCCAAGCGAAACGTCAAGCTGCTGTATGTGTTCTCTTACGATCGGTTTCATTTTTCATTACCTCCAGGGCTCTATTTATACGAGATATTCAATGAATATCGTTTTGTCTACTTGTTTCAATGAA
This sequence comes from Paenibacillus sp. 01L418, assembly GCF_056400045.1. Lineage (NCBI taxonomy): Bacteria > Bacillati > Bacillota > Bacilli > Caryophanales > Paenibacillaceae > Paenibacillus > Paenibacillus sp. 01L418. The sequence continues at coordinate 2,092 of NZ_JBFTSN010000632.1, read as the reverse complement.
ACCGTAATGCGGTCTCCGCTTTTCATTTCCAATGCACGCGTCGCATCCACTGCTCGTCCCGATTTCTCAATTGTGCAGGAGGAACCATTTTGCAGAACGATACGATCATTGCTTCCCGGCTTGAAAATGACCTTGTCGGTTTCCTTCAGCTCAGGCGCTAGCTGCAACAGCTGGTGAAGCTGCAATTTGCCTTTGAAGGCTGTCAGCTTCTTGTACTGCGGCGACGTTTTGTCACCTGTATTCTCATCTCGAATTTCAATGACGAGTTGGCCAACAAACCCACGGTTCGCTTGTTTCAGCACTCTTAATATAAAGTAAGCTGCTGCAAGCAATGCCGCTAGACCTATAACGCCAATTACAACAGGTACAACCGGGAACGGCTTCTCTTCTTTATCTGCCTCCGGCTTTGGCGTCTGCCCCGTTGTTCCCGCCTTTGCCGAAATTTTAACCGCATCGGTCTCTCGGAAAAAGCTTTTCTCTTTGGCCTTCACTATAATCTCATAGTCATGCTTCTCAGGTATTTTGTAGGAGCCTGCAAAATGGTCGCCCGCATTCTCCATCGGTATTTCCTCGGTTTTGCCCGTGTCTAAGTCTTTAACGAGTAAAACCGCGCTCATGTTGCTGTACTGGGAGGTGTCTTCCAGTTTTTTTCCGCCGCTTACGAGATAAGAATTGATTGTCACCTTGTCGCCCTTGGAATAGGCCGCTTTGGCTAGTGGATCCATAGCAAGACTTAAGTCATAGTTGAAAATAAGATTAATGTCGATTTTATCGCGATTCACGCCTTTGATTTGAAGCGTCCAGTCGCCTTCCGACGGCTTTAACAGCTTCAGCAAGGAATAGCTCTTCGAGCTCGATAGCAAGACGTCATCCGAAGGAATAGGAATAGCGTTGCCAGATGGATCTACGAGCTTCRCCTCAACCGGCTTGCTCGACATAATCGAAATATTTGCTTCTAGTACATTCGAGTTGGGAACTGAAATTTTCACATCCTGATAGCTGCCGTTTGCCGTCAAAGAATCAACCGGTACGACGTTCAGCTCAAGATGGCTGGCAAAAATTTCACTCAAAATTCGCGGCAAATCGTCAGCCGAATCGGTCGCGAATGACTTCCCGCCGGTTATTTCCGATAGCTTAGCAAGCGCAGATTCATTTAGTTTCCCATTTGCATTTAGGCCAATTGTATAAATCGGAACGCCTTTATCATTCGCTTCTTTAAGCGCCTTGTCCATGTCCGCGTCGGACTGCGCCTGTGTTCTGCCGGATGCCTTATTAAAATCGTTATTGCCGTCAGCTAGCAAAATAATCATCGGCTCGTGATCTTGGTCAGCACCATCTTCCAAAATCTGTACCGCTTCCTTAACTCCGACAGAAACATCGGTATAGGCTCCGCGGTTTAACTGATCGATGAAGCCCTTCAGCTTCTCTTTATCCGAAGCAGACTGGATTTCCAGCAGCGCCTTCTCGCGTTGAATTTCATCGGTATAAGCCACAATGCCAACGCGGTCGCCTTGTGTCGGCAGCATATCAATGAACATCTTCATTGCTTCATTTCCAATTTTCCCTGGATCGCTTGTGCTCATTGAATTGCTGACATCCAGCACAAGTACTGCATCAATTTGCGAGTCGCCTTGCGCTGCATGCACGGTTTGGAAGCTGCTGAACGGCAGCAGCAAAATAGCAGAAACCATCATTAGCTGACATGATAAACGTTTTAATCTATTCATTTTGCTGTACTCCTTTGTAATGGGACAAACGGTTCTTCTTCGCTAGTCCAATAGTCACTGTTAGTCACTGCTACCAGTATGATGATATACTACAAAATAAGTATACCTGATAGATTTTGTTAAATCACTTTTATTGTAAGAAAGGAATAGGATATGGTTACCTACGTTTGTCTTGGACTATTGTTTCTTTTTGTCATCATCAAAGCAATGAGCTATCGTGCACAGCGGAGACGGGCGCCTTCTCCAGAACAGCTGAGCAAGCTTGTCCTTTCCATACTAAAAAGCAGCGGGCAGCGTGATCGCGAATGATGAAGAAGCTGCCGGTACTACTTAACCCTTATATTAAAACACGCTATCCTTATAAT
>NZ_JBFTSN010000631.1:0-2791 GCF_056400045.1 Paenibacillus sp. 01L418 | reverse complement strand
GCATAAGGTGCGGAAAGGTCAGGTATTTTTCATCCCTATCGGTATTTCTCATGTGTTCAGGCCGATCTCCTCCGACCAAGCCCGCAACCCATTAAGCGTATTCAACTGCGTCTTTTCTCCATTGCTGCTGCATAAGCTTAGTGCATTCGCTTCCGATTATCGCAGCGTGCAGTTTATTAATGATATGGAAAGCGGCAATTTTCCCTATTATTCTTGTATGGATACAAATAGTCAGTTTGAGAAGCTCTTTCTATCCTTGCATAGAGAATTTGAACTGACTCAGAGCGGCTCGTCCGATTACTTGCATACGCTGCTGCTCCAACTGCTCATTACTCTGCAGCGCTCTGTTGCTAGCGATCCGGAAGTTACGGCTCGTGCGCCGCAGCAGCTGGAATTTATAAAGCTGTTAAATGATCTTGATCAGCGTTTCCAGCAGGAGCTGACCCTAGCCAAGCTGGCCGAAACAAGCGGCTGGAGCGAGCGTCATCTGCAGCGGCTCTTTCAGCAGTATACGAAACAAAGCTTTCATCGTTATTTGCAAAATTTGCGTATCCAAAAAAGCCAAGAGCTGCTTCGCGGCTCTCAGCTAAAAATCAGTACCATTGCCGAAATGGTTGGCTATCGCGATATTCATTCTTTTAACGCATTGTTCAAAAGGTGCACCGGCATGACGCCTAGCGTCTATCGTAGAGGCTAGAGAATAACCTCAGCTGGCATGCCTAAGCAGAAGGAGGTTCAATATCATCATGTTTACTCTAAAAGAAAAGCTCTATTTGCTTCAGCTGCTGAAGCAGCAAAATCGGAAACGTTTATTTGGCTTTGGCAAAAAAGACCCGGCGCATGACCGGCTGGTAGAGAAGCTGGAGCAAATGGTTCGAAACGAGCAAGTTAACAAAGAACAACTATAATAGACTGCCATATTTCATGCCACGCATAGTCAGTCACAGGAGGAATTATGACAGGAAAGACCCATCTTGCCATCGGAGCAGCTGTTGGTGCAGCCGCTTCTGTTTATTATCCCTTTACGATCGAGCACGCCGCTTTGTACATTGCCGTAGCCGGATTTTCAGCGCTAAGCGCTGATCTTGACGGACCAAGCATGCTCAGCACCAAGCTCAGCAAGCTATCGAAGCTCATTCGTGAGCTTACGCTTTGGTCCGGGTGCCTCCTAGCCGGAATCGTTGCCTACTATTTTTTCACAGATCAATCTCCATCACCGGTGTACATAGGCGTCGCAGCCGCTATCTTCCTGCTGGGTCTTGTTGCTAAACAAGGCGTGATCCGAAATGTACTTGCCAGCGCAGTTGGCTGTGCGGTGATGTACGCAGGCTACTACTACCAAATGAACTGGCTTATCGGCTTCGGATTGTTTTCAGCTTGGGTGCCTTGGCTGAAGCACCGCGGTATGACGCATACGATATGGGCCGTTCCGATTTGGGGATATATCGGCCTTGGACTGGAAAACCAGCTCCAAATCGAAGGGATCGCGATCGTGGCTATGCTCGGTTATTTATCTCATCTCGTAGCGGATACACTCACGCCAAGCGGCGTAAAGTGGCTATATCCGCTTACGAAAAAATCTTTTAAAATCCGTTTATAATCTAAAAAAGCGGCAGCCTGGACGAGTTACCAACGTCCGAGACTGCCGCTTTTTATTTAGCCCAATATCTTATTGATCAACATCTGCTTCTAAATAATCATCTACTTGTCTTGTTTTACTTGCTCCATAAATGCCCGGAAGTTCTCTGCGATTTCTTTTGATTTAGTATGGTGCAAATAATGACCACCTTCAAAGGTCATCACTTTGCCATGAACAGAATCTTTTATTTGCTCTTCATGCAGCGGTATCCAACCTTTTACGCCTGTATTATTCGCTTGTATAAAGAAAATAAGGGGAAGCTCTTTTGGGAATGATAAGCTTCGAGCTGCAACAAAATTGGGATAAAGATTTTCCAATTCATTCAAGCTGGTGTTATTAAACATGTTTTTGTTTGACAGCATCTTCATTTGTTTTTTTGTTTCATCATCATATGGCATCCCAGCAAATGGATCCTCGCCAAAACTCGTCATCAATCTGCCGAAACCTGATTGTTTGAGCAGTTTGAAGGCTCCTAATGGCAATTTTTTATCCATACCGCCTTGCGCTGGAACACTCGTATCGATCCCGACAAATGCACTCACTTCGTTTGGATATTTGTTTACATAATCAAGTCCGTAAATGCCTGTAATGGAGTGACCCATTAGAATAAAACGGTCAATATTAAGGCTTTGCAGCGCTTCATGAACTTCACTTACAATATTATCTGTGGTTCGTTCTTTGTCGGTTCTATCACTTAATCCATAACCAAAAGGCTCAACCACGACAACTTTGTAAAATGGCGACAGCTCTTCAATTAGCGGCTTAAAATCAAGCGCTGGTGTCGCAGTTCCTTGGCCAGGCAGAAGCACGATTGTTTCTTCGCCTTGTCCCTGAATCAGAACATTCATATTTTTCCCGTCTACCTTTACAGACTGACCATAGGGTTTTATTTTACCTTCTTCTGATTTGCTGCTGATCTTATTAACGACAAATACTGTAGCTACAAAAAGAACGATTGCTATAACTATTACTGCTAATACTTTAAGTAAAATGAACAATATTTTTTTCATTTTACTGGCTGGTTTTTTACCTGTTTCCAAATCCATTTTCTTTACCTCTCGTATGCTCACTCTCATCTTCTCCTGTCATTAACTCTATGTTGGGCTTTCTTAATGGGCCGCTAAAGAAAGCTTATACGACGAAGATGTACTC
>NZ_JBFTSN010000630.1:0-2797 GCF_056400045.1 Paenibacillus sp. 01L418 | reverse complement strand
GCTTAAAGAGCGTGCTTTTGCCTGAGCCGCTAGCACCGATGATAGAGACAAACTCACCTGAGTAGGCTTGAAGCGAAAGATTAGACAGTATAGATGTTTCAGCAAGCATGTCGTAGGTGTAGCTTACTTGGTGAAGTGAGATTATAGCTGTAATACGCATCCCTCCGTAAACAAATAAAGACCCACCCATTTCCGAGGGGAAATGAGCGGGTCTAACGATCACACAAGGCTTGCGCGCATGAATGAATGCTTTGCTGCTCCACTTCCCTCCGCTGGAATGATCCAGATCAGGTTCCAAGGGTCCGGAGCAGTTGCTCCATCTCAGCCGGTAGGCTCCCCTAGTGAAATAAATAGGTTTATATGCAATTTGTATTTTTTCTACTATAGCATACACTGGATAGATGTAAACCATAATTATCCGAAAAGGCGTTGGACAAATGAAAAATTTACTCGTAACGGGCTACCGAGCGCATGAGCTTAATATTTTTAGCCAGAAGCATGAGGGCATTGTTTATATAAAAAAAGCGCTGACAGGCAAGTTGGTTCCGCTTATAGAAGATGGGCTTGAGTGGGTGATTACCCCGGGGCAATATGGCGTGGATTTGTGGGCGTGCGAGGTCGTGATTGCGCTGAAGGAAATTTATCCTCATTTGAGACTTTCAATTATTTCGGCATACAGCAATCCGGAAGAGAAATGGAAGGATGATAAAAAGGAGTTTTATCAGCAGGTTTTAAAAGGGGTCGATTATTATGCTTCGGTCAGCAACCAGCCGTATAATGGCATTTGGCAGTTTACGGCTAGGGACGAGCTGCTGTTTCGGAAAACGGACGGTATTCTGCTCGTTTATGATGAGGATGCAGGCGAGGGCAGCCCCAAGTTTTTTAAAGAAAAAGCGTTAAAGAAACAGCAGGTTGAGGGTTATGGTTATTTCAGCATAAGCTCGGAGGACATTCAGAGCATCGCGGATGACGACAACCTGTATTCGGAAAATTAACGATGCATGGCAGTTGAGTAAGAGGAGTTTATTTCATGCTGGCAGGCAGAGACCTGTCAGCTTTTTTTATGCGCAAAGCTGACAGTTTGTATTTTCGAGATTATTGTGTTTGACAAATAATAGGTGGCGTATTATTATCTGATTAGATAAACATCTAATTAGATGAAAGTTAAATTTGTTTGGTGGAGGAAGAGGTGGCGAACGGTGCAATTAGATAAGGTGGTAGCCTATCATAAGGCATTATCCGATCCGACGAGAATTAAATTGTTGATTATGCTGGCTGAAGGTGAGCTTAACGGACAGGTGCTCGCAGAGAAATTAGGCGTGACGCCTGCTACGATTACGCATCATGCAACCAAATTAAGAGAGGCCAGCTTAATTAATGAACGCAGAGAGAAAAATGCGATTTATTTTTCGTTGAACCATTATTTTATTAAGAGCAACGCTAATGCGGCGGCGGAGCTCATTTACCGGAATGCAGGTGCAGAGAAGGGAGTGGACAACATGGAGGATAGCAATAAGAAACTGAAGGATTCAGTCATCCGCAACTTTTTTACAGCTGAGGGTAAGCTGAAGCATATGCCGGCTCAGCATAAGAAAAAATTGATCGTGCTTCAGCTTATGGTTTCTCATTTGACGAGAGGGAAACAGTATACAGAGAAGGAAATTAACGAATTTATCAAAGGTTATCATGATGACTTCGCGACCATTCGCAGAGAGTTCATTATGCATCAATTAATGTTTAGAGAAAATGATATTTACGAATTGAATCCGCAAGAAATATGGGCGAAGTGGGAGATTCTTTCGTAAGCGGAAGTTGTTTTTGATAATAACGGACATCAGATGCCTTATTTGCTTTATTTCTCTCCTATTGGCCGTGGTTGCGGACATGAAGGCCGTTATTTGGCTCTAATCGTTATAAAAGGCTGCGATTTCTGCCAAATAACGGACTCTATGTCCGTTAGAAGTAAATATGAACTCATCGAGCGGTGATTGTGCTTACGCGTCATAAAGGAAAAGTAATTTTTTTATCGAATTTTTTTAATCATAAGAAATGGAAATAAGCAGGACCTGGGGGCTTGGGAGATGGGGAAGGCTGATGGGATTTACAATCAATTGGTAGCAGATATTTTTGAACATGGTAATTGGGACAAAGATCAAGCTGTTAGAACCAAATGGTCTGATGGTACGCCTGCCTACACAAAAAGCTTAATTTCTAAGCAGCTAACATTTGAAAATACAGAGGTGCCTATACTTACAACAAAAAGAGTAGCGTGGAAATCTGCCATTCATGAAATGTTATGGTTTTACGTAAAGCGAACAAGCGACTCCACTTATTTGGATGAACATGATGTGAAGATATGGAGAGAATGGACCAATTCTAATCATAATATCGGCAAGGCATACGGATATCAATTGGGAAAACCAATTATGCTAAAAGGCAAAATTACAAACCAAGTGCATCATTTGATTGATCAGCTCATCCAAAATCCTTCATCAAGGCGGCATGTCATATCACTCTGGAATATTGATGACCTTGATCAAATGGAGCTATATCCATGTGTTTGGAATAACCAATGGCTCATTAAGCAAGGTGCTCTTCATCTCATCGTAAATGCAAGGTCCAACGACATTGGCTTAGGGCATCCATTTAATGTGTTTCAATATTACGTTTTACAACGAATGATCGCTCAGGTGACAGGATATAAGTTAGGGACACTCACGTTTAATATTAATGACGCTCATATCTATGAAAGACATGAAGAACCATTAAAGGAGCAAATGTTGCGTGAGCCATATCC
>NZ_JBFTSN010000629.1:0-2812 GCF_056400045.1 Paenibacillus sp. 01L418 | reverse complement strand
GTTGTAATCCTAATACTTGCTTAATCATGGTTAGTGCTCCTTTTCGATTGGGGTGCTGAACCCCCGCTATCAATCTTTTTAAGTACTAACCCATCTTAGCGGATGTGGACGAATACGAATAGAGAAATCTGATTATTTTCTGATCGAGCAAAAAAAGAAGAGCAGGCTATCGCAGCTCCTGCTCTTATTATAAAATTAAAAATGCTTTTCCATCGCTTCATCGCAGCGAAAGAAGCCATTTTTGGAGTAAAATTGTACACTATTGCTGCTCGGCCAAACCAAAAGGAACTCGACTTTATTTTCTTTTGACCAATGCTCCATGGCCAATTGAATGTCGCTGCCGATTCCTTGATTTCTAAATGCAGGTCGCGTATATACGTTGGTCACGTATCCATAATAAGGGTCCGGGGATTTACCGGGTCTCGGTACTTTATGAATGAGTTGAAGATACATATGTGACACTATGCTTCCTGAGTCTTCTGCTACCCAAATATACCAGTCTCCGCTTTTCATTGCTTTAACTAAGAATTCATAACAAGTCTGATGGAACTCCTCGTAGTTTAGTGTACTATCGCTGTTCTCCTCTTCCGAGAACTCCCAGCGCATTCGAACAAGTTCATCGATATCTTCCAGAGTAGCAAGGCGTATAATGGACATGATTACCTCCCTTTTTTGAACTGCACAGATGCAGTTCTTCCCTTACGCTTCTCTAATAGAAAGATGACCATCCGAGGGTTTAGCGAGTCTTTTTATGATTCAGTTTTTTGTTACTATGCTTCTATAATTTTTCGCTACCCTTGTTTCACGAGGTTCTCTGCAGTACGGAAAGCTAAAGCCATGATCGTCAACACCGGGTTAACACCGCCATTGGTCACGTGAACAGATCCGTCGCTCACCCAGAGATTGTCGTATCCATGTACACGACCTAAGGGATCAGTCACGGAAGTAGAAGGGTCATTGCCCATGCGAAGTGTACCTGCCTGATGCTGTCCGGCGCTAAGCCCGCCACCTGCCCGAGTTTGCCAAACTTCACTTGCCCCAGCAGCCCAGAGCCACTTCTCTGCTTGCTCTCCCAGCATGGCTGAAGCTCGCAGCGACTCAGGATGGACGCTACCCGAGAGCTGAGCAACAGGTATGCCAAAGCGATCCTTTACCGCATTCGATAGCCGCACTCGGGATTCCGCGCTCGGGATCTCTTGGATCGGCCCCTGAATTTGGCTGGTGCGCAAGAAGCTCTGCCGCATGGTTTCCTTGCCTGCGCTCCCCCATCGTGCCGCATTCGGGGCAAGTGCTCGATACCAGTGAATAAGCGGCAACCGAGTGAACTCGTTGGCAAGCAGCCCTCCCCCGATAATGCCCTCGTTACTATGGTCAAAGCGGAAAGTGGCAATGCTCACTCCCGGACCAAGACCGTCTTGAATCGGTTCATCAAAGAGGCCGTATGCACCAGAGTAGACGTGCCCTTGAAGGTTTCTTCCTACTTGTCCGCTCCGATTGCCGATTCCATCCGGTTCTGATTCCGTTGCCGAGTTGAGTAGGAGGCGTGCGCTTTCGATAGCTCCGGCAGCAACTACAACATGCCCCGCACGTATTATCCGTCGCTGGATTGAGCCCTCCAATTGCTGCACGAGACGAACCCCGGTAGCATGTTTTCCACCCTCGGTTTCAATGCGCTCCACAGTGGTATCACAGATCAGGTCGCAGTTACCAGTTGCGATTGCCCTCACTAACATCGTATTATGCCCGCCATTCTTGCTATTGGTCGGGCAGGCAAATCCAACACACTGTCCGCACCGGCCGCAAGCTGGCCGACCATCCCTATCAACGGAGTTGATGAGCAGCGGCACCGGACCCGCTTCCCATCCCAACTTTTCTGCTGCTCTTGCTAGACGTTCTGCCTCCAGCGTACGTGACAGCGCTGGCATTGGATAATCCTGTCGTCGCTTCCCGCGTCCAGAATGGGCATTCCCATCACCAGAGACGCCAACTTCCCACTCCGCCTGCATGTAATACGGTTCAAGTTCTTCATAGCTAATCGGCCAATCGCTCAGCGAGCTCCCATCTGGTATTCCATAGCGACTCGCCATGCGGAAGTCATCTGGATGAAATCGCCATGCCTGCGCTCCGTAAACCCGTGTCCCTCCACCCAGCGTCATTGCATTATTATGATAGTCCCCATCAATAGGCGACGTAATTCGCTCATCTCCGCCCGCCAATAGAATCGTACGAGGGCTGCCTTCCATTCCTGGTCCTGTGTTATGACCATATTTGCTAAAGCGATGGTTGCGCAAATGATCACTGCCTACCTGACTGTAACGAAGCCAGCTTCCACGCTCAATAACGAGAATTTGAAGCCCTGATTCAGCTAATACAGCCGCCGCTACTGAGCCGCCAGCGCCAGCACCTATGATGACCACATCATAATTCTCCCGAAGCTGATCGAAGTTTTTTTGCGGTAAATCTATTTCTGGGGCCGTGTCAATGCTTTCGGGGACAGTCCCCGGACGAAACCCGATCATTTCCCATGATCTGCCTTCACTATTCCCGCCAAGCTCCGGGCTTCCATAGTATCCTTCAACGACCAGACACAATAAAGTGTCAAAGAAACGTTTGGATGAAACAGGCCAGCCGCCAAAAGAATCATGCTCAACGTCGCGCAACAATCGATCCTTCTCATGAGGCGATAGTTCCGAAAAAGGTTGGTCATGGAGAGCTAATGCCTCTGCTTCCAATGCACGAAGTCCTGGTTCTATTAGATCCGTCCAGGCAGCGGTATCCTGAGCAGCAATACGTTTCAGGTATTCTATAACTC
>NZ_JBFTSN010000628.1:0-2817 GCF_056400045.1 Paenibacillus sp. 01L418 | reverse complement strand
TATCGGCGCATGAGGCAAAGTACCGCAATATCGTCGGATTGTGGAGCTCCGTCCGCGAACATGAACACGTCCATCAGCAGCGCATCGATGATTTCAGCGCTAGAATAACCGGACGTTTGAGATAAGAAATTTTGTAAACGACTAGTGGAATACTGCTCTTGCAGTTCGTTCTCAGCCTCGGTAATACCATCGGTGTAGAGGACAAAACGATCGCCATGCTCAAGCTCGATGGTCTGATTCCGATAAGTGAATTCCGGGAAAGAACCAAGCGGGATGCCTTTGGGGAGCTTAATCGGCAGAACGGAGCCGTCCGCTTTGACAATGTAAGGAGTACAATGTCCGCCATCGCTAAGCACAACCTCGCCAGTCGCAATGTTCAGCACGCCGCATATGATCGTTGCGAATAGCTGCGCATTGTCCGTACAAAGCTCATCGTTGACCATTTCCAGCAGCTCGCCTGGCGACAGCCTCGCATTCATTTTCCCTTTAATTAACGAAAGCGTCATCGCCATGAACAGCGCAGCCGGTATTCCTTTATCCGACACGTCACCTAGTGTGAAAAACAGATGCTCCTCGTCTATTTTGAAAAAGTTGTAGAAGTCGCCTCCTACCTCTTTCGCTGACTTCAACAGTGCACAAACGTCAAAAGGTTCATTTGCGGAAGGCATTGTCGTAGGAAGAAAGCTGAGCTGAATGCTGCCGGCAATTTGCAGCTCATTCTCAAGGCGATCCTTGAGTGCTGTTGCCATTTGCAGCTCCCCCACCGACTCCTCAAGCGCTTCATAGAGTCTAGCATTATCCAGTGCCAATGCCAGCGGCCTTGCGAACTGAGTAAGCGTCTCATGATCTGCCCTACTAAATCGAGCTCCGCCGATCTTAGCGGTTGCTTCCAGAACACCCACTTTACGGCCTCTCGCCATCATCGGCACGCTTACCTTATCGCCGACGCTATGATCCATGGTTTTTGTAAGCTCATTATCTTGCGAATCCCAGTCATCGACCAGACCAACCGCTGCCTCTTCTGCGAATATAAGCTGCTTCGCTGCTGCATTTACCGAATTTATTAGCTCCGGCTGATGCAGCGAGGAATGAACCTGCGTGCTTAAATCAAACAGCATTTCCGCACGCCTCAGCTTTGCGGTAAGACGACGATTGCAAACGAATAAATATGCCGCAGCGCCAAGGCCCGCAGYTCCGAATATTAAATAGAGTACTGACAAGACCGTTACCGCCTCTCTAGCTTCAGCTGAACCATCATTAAGCCCCTGCTCCCAGTTTGACTAGCGCTTCTTCCAGTGTCTTCGCCATATCCAATATGGTTGTAAAACCCGACATTTCAAATACATCATAGACTTGCTCGCCGAGACATGCGCAAACCATCTGTCCTTTAGAGGCTCTAAGCTTCTTAGCCRCCACCAGTATAACGCGCAGTCCCGCACTGCTTATGTATTGCAGATTCGTAAAATCAAAAATAAATTGCTGCTTGCCTTCTGCAAATAGCTTCAAGAAAGCTTGCTCCGCTATCGTCGCATTATTTCCATCCAATCTTCCCTCTAGTGGAATAATCGTAATGCCATTTAACTCCGTTGCTTGAATGTTCATATGTCTGCTTCCTCCCGCTTATCGCCATTGCTATTAAGTACGAATTGCTTGCGCATGCGGAAGCGATTCAAACCGCCCGCATATTCATAATGAATGTCATCCATTAACCTTTTCACAAAAAAAATACCCAAGCCGCCAATCGGACGATCCTCCAGCTCGAGCTCTAATAGTGCTCTAGGATCAGCCTCCTGCAGCGGATTAAAGGGAACGCCCCCGTCTTCTATTTTCACTTCAACACTGGTTGGAGAAGCTTGAATAATGACGTCAATATGATGCTCTCCCCCAGATGGGAAGCCGTAGTTTACAATGTTGATGACAAGCTCCTCGCATGCTAGAGACAAGTCGAGAACTGCGCGTTCAGACCAGCCCGCCTCGGCACCGATTTGTTCAAGCCCTTCATTCAGACGCTGAAGCTCATCCAGCCGATTGTACAGCTTAATTTCACGATCGATGGGAAATTGCCAATCGTTCGACATTTACTACCCCCCAAATTGAATCTGACCTATACGAGCAGAAACTAAGCAAGATATGAATCTAGTAGTTCTACGAATTTTGTTGGAATCCTGCTATTTTTGTCGAATAGTTTGAAGTGCATCTTCAGCAAAAGTTTTAACGTTCAACAAGCCCCTGCTCAAAGGCGTAAATCGTCAACTGTACGCGATTAGCGAGATGAAGCTTTTGCAAAATATTTTTCAGATGGTTTTTTACCGTATGCTCCGACAAGCACAGCTCGCCTGCAATTTCACGATTGGAAGCGCCTGTAGCCACCCGCTCAAGCACTTCTTTCTCCCGATCGGTCAGCGGAGTCGTAATAATAGACGCATTTTTATCCAGCATTTGAGKTTTATTCACAAGATGCTTCGTCTCCTGCGGCTTCATTTTCGAAAATTCCTGCAGCATGCGAAAAGCAAGCTCCTTCGACATCGGTGCTTCATCTAAAGATATCGCTCGCAAATATTCCATCCATGAGGACGGCGCAAGATTTTTGAGCAAATAACCTTGTGCTCCTCGCTTAATCGCTTCGAATAAATTAGTAATGTCATCGGAGACCGTTACCATGACAATTTTTAATGAGGGCATGAGCAGCTTCAGCCGCTGCGTCGCTTCGAGTCCGCCAATGCCAGGCATATTAATGTCCATAAGCACCAAATCGGGCTGTAATTCTTCGATCGCAGCGATTGCCTCCTCGCCGCTTGCCGCTTCCCCTATTACTTC
>NZ_JBFTSN010000627.1:0-2838 GCF_056400045.1 Paenibacillus sp. 01L418 | reverse complement strand
GGGCAACAGAGCCTAAGACAACAGAAGAGCTGTACGCCTATCTGAAGCGTGTTAAGACTGAAGACCCGAATGGAAACGGTAAGCAGGATGAAATTCCGCTCACATCCGACAAACTGAACGATTTGCGCATGTACTTCCTCGGTTTCTGGGGCATTTATGATGAGGTCGTTTATGCCGATAAGGATGGCAAAGTACATTACACGCCACAAGAAGAGGGTTACAAAGGATATTTAACGTTCCTCAACCGTCTATGGAAAGAGGAATTGCTGGACCACGAGACCTTCTCGCAAACAGGTGAACRGAAGAAAGCAAAAGGGAAAAACAATCAAATTGCTTTGTTCAACGACTATTACCCTTACTTTACGCTAGGCGGCGAACCAAGCGAAGACAACCCGTTGATGACGCCAGTGAAAAGTGAAATTGCTGATTCTCCTGTCTATGGCAAGCACCCTGGTATTTCAGCGAATGGTACCTTCGCCATCACAAGCAGCAATCCGGCTCCAGAGGCAACTATGCGTTGGGTAGATTACCTATACAGCTATGAGGGCGCTACCTTGTTCAATCAAGGTCCTGAGAACCTTCTGTGGAAATATAAAAACAAGGAAACGCATGAAAAGGAATGGCTTCCTGTTCCAGGCGGCATCGACCGTGAAGAATACCGCGGAACGATGACACCAAACTATGGTATTCTAACGCCGGGTATGAACTCAAGCGATGTTGCCGTAGGCCTTCGTAGCGAATTCGATCTATGGATCGATAAGCAAAATGCAGAGAAACTTACACCAATCGCAAAACCGCCTTACCCTAACGTTTATTTGACAAATGAAGAGCAAACTGAGGCTTCTGCTTTGTTATCTGATCTGAACACTTACGTTACACAGATGGAAGCGAAGTTCGTAACGGGCCAGGAGCCGCTCTCCAATTGGGACAAGTATTTAGAGCAAATTAAAAAAATGGGCGGAAATCGGATTGCTGAGCTTTACCAAAGCGCATACGACAGATAATTGACAGATAAATAAACGAACAAGAGCATGAACCCAGAAACAGCAAAAACCCGGTCATGCGAAATGCTGACCGGGTTTTGTTTATTATTCATCATCTGAATCAGAAAGCAATTGCGCCTGTTCGTTCTCCCAGAATTGCTTGCGATATTGACCAGGCGTATAGCCGGTTTCTTTCTTAAATTTGCGTATAAAGTTAGGCGTATCCAAATAGCCGACTTGAATAATGATGTCCTTAAGCGGTGCGTTTGTCGTTTTCAGATGATGCATAACCTCTTCCATTCTTTTTTGCCAAATGTATTGGATGAAGTTAAGTCCCATCTTTTCCTTAAATGAACGGCTCACATGTGATGGCGAGATGGCATACTCATATGCAATCGTTTCTAGACTGAGCGTATGATCTCTAAAATGCTCATCGATGTAGGAGACGATCCGATCAATCTGTGATTGCTCCTCCTTCTGATTGTTGCGCTCCACTTGATTGCAGATTCGGGAGGCGAGATTCAGAAAGCCAGTCTCAATTTCATCCAAGGAATGGCTGTAAATCATATTAGGAGCCATGTCTTGAATCACATTTTGAATGCCAAGCTCGGATGCGGTTTTTAGCATCGTATTCAAAATGTCAAAGCATATGCAGCGTTTGAGCAGGGCAGACAGCTCGGATGATTGCAGGCTGCGGATCGATGGGCTGATCATTTGTGCAGCTACATCATAGCTTCCTTGCTTTAAGCTTTGAGAAAGCTTGAGCAATGAATTATTCGGTATCCAAAAGGTATGATCCGGTGTATCTTGCAGCTTCTCGAAATAAGTGATCGTGCCATGACCGCTTGTCGCTTGCAGTTCAAAAGCTGAGCAAGCTTCAATAAAGGACTGATTCAGCTGGTCAGGGCTTGAATAGCAGGTTCCAACGCCAATCGTAGGCGTAACATCAAACGTCTCTAGTATCGTGTAGAGCACCGCTTCAGCAATGTGGCGCACAGGAACCAATTCCTGCTCGGCTTGATCCCTATTAAAGCTGATAATGAGTGCAAGCTGATCCAGCTGAGGGAGCTCTACGCCATAGGCATGAGCAGCCAGCTCCGGGAATTCGATTTGGGAGAGCAGCTCTATCATTTCTTGCCRCTCCTGTCGTTCTTCTTGCGTATCTTCGATTTCATCCCATCCAATCACCATAACAAAGTGATGAGATTGGTCGAAATGAAGATCGAAGGCCTCTTGCAGCTCTGGTGAAAGACTTTGCGCATTCCCATATTTCAGGAGCATGGACAAAAAGTGATTGCGAGCGTATGGCTCTTGAAGATCAACTCGCGAGCTGTATTGCTGCAGCGCTGTTCGTATTCGATCAAGCTCGTTCCCGTTTTCGGTTGATTGATCAGCGGAATGCTTCGGCTTGGATTTGGAATTTGCGAACTCTACAAGCGTAGAAATCGGCAGGTATTGCATTCTAGCAAGCACGAGGGCAATCGCCGCTCCAACGACCACAACGATGAGGAACAGCATGACGATGAAGCTGCGGACATGCACTACGCTGCTAAGAAACTGGGAACTTGGCATGACGGTGACATAAGTCCATCCATTATTTTCCGATTTTACGGATACGATGGAATGCGGCTTGCCATTTAAGGTTTTATCGTGAATGCCTGGCGCGAGACTATATAGAGACTGCGCCTCTGCATTCGTTAAGGCTTCTCCCTGGCGATTGTCTACTAGAATTTGACCTTTGTTGTCCAAAATATAAGTCAAGCCTTGATAATTGCCTAGAATAGAATCAATTAAACTCGTAAGCTCTGATTCTTTAATTAGATACATAATCGTTCCATGTGGATTAGGGTTGTAC
>NZ_JBFTSN010000626.1:0-2840 GCF_056400045.1 Paenibacillus sp. 01L418 | reverse complement strand
GAACATGGTTTGTCTCCGCTATCGCTATACTCGCCTTCACGATCCTATTTACAGGCTGCGGTAAGAACAGTACGGAGAATAGCAGCACAAAGGGAAATGCAACTGCGAAGAATACAACCGATACGAAAGAAACAAAGGATCCAGAACCGGTAAAGAAAGTGAAAGTCAGATTATCGTATTGGAACAAAGAAGACAGTGTAAAGACACTACTGCAATTATTCAAAGATAAACTTCCCGATGTAGATGTGGAGTATCAGTTCATCGATAACAAGACTTACGCAGATGTCATCAAAACACAACTTGCAGCAGGCGAAGGTCCTGACATTATCGGTGGAATAATTGATGCTAATACTGTCAAAACAGGTTACTTCGAAGATTTAACAGAACGCTACGCTAGCAAGTATTATGAAACCGGCACGTCCACTGTAACATTTGATAATAAACTGTATGGGTTGCCGCAAGCGAGTTGGTTCAACGGGGTTTTCTATAACGTTGAACTATTCACCAAATATAACTTGGAAGTACCAACAACGCTTGATGAGTACTTCCAAGTAGCGGATGTGCTGAAGAAGAATGGCATCAAACCCCAAGCGATCGGTCTAAAGAATCCTAACGTCGCAGGCCAGTCCTTCCTCGGTTTGGCATTAAATGATTTTATCGGCACAGAGGAAGGGAAAAAATGGAATAACGATTTTGGTAAAGGAACCGCGAAAATAGCCGATGCGCTGGAGCCTGCTTTGACAACATGGACTGAATACTTGAAACGCGATATCTTCACCAAAGATATGCTTGGGCTTGAAGAAGAACAAGCCATAGACGAGTTTACAAGCGGCAAGGCAGCTATGTTCCAAGCAGGGCCTTGGTACATGGAAACCTTTAAGCAAAAAGCGCCAAACATGAAGATTGATATGTTCCCGAACCTGGGCACGAAAGGCGGCCCGGGTTGGATGGTAGGCGGTCCCGGAGTATCGTTTGGTTTGAATGCGAAGTCCGAAGTCAAAGATGCGGCGTACAAGGTGCTTGATCTGTTATCCACACCAGAAGGCCAGTATGCTTACTGGGCCGATAATAAAGGCGGTTCATCTTTCTTGAAAGGCGTTACTTTTGAAATGCCAGCTGAATATAACGGTGCTCAAGAAGCTTTCAAGGCGGGCAATGTTATGTTCCCTGTTAATAATTGGGGCGTTGCTTTTGCTGCTTTCACAGATCTGGGAAAAGGTATTCAAGAACTCATAGCTGGTATCAAAACGCCTCATCAAGTACTAGAAGCGGTAGATAAGAAAGCAACTGAACTGCTGGAGAAATCTAAGTAGGCCGAATATAAAATACAAGGGGCAAAGCGATTTGCCTCTTGTACATCCTAAATGCTAAAGGTTGTTGCACATGAACAAACCAAACATTTTCAAACGAGAGATCAATTATGTTCTGCTTTTGCTTCCCGCCTTACTTATTTATTGTACCTTTTTCATATTTCCGACGATAAAGACCGCTTTATACAGCTTTACAAACTGGTCGGATGTGCATCCGGTTGCTGTCAAATTTGTTGGTCTAGACAATTATATTGCTTTATTTAAAGATTCAATCTATTTGACAGGTATTAGAAACACTTTAATCTATGCGGTACTTGCGATGCTTGGACAGAATATACTAGCCATTCCATTAGCGGTGTTTCTTAATAAAAAATTAAAAACAAAAAATCTGCTGCGAGCTGCGTTCTTCCTTCCTGCGGTGTTCAGCGTATTGGTTATCGGTTTTCTCTGGAATTTTATGTACTCTCCCTCCGACTTTGGCTTGATTAATCAGCTTGTAGTCGCTCTTGGTTTTGAACGCATCAATTTTCTCGGAGATCCTCATCTTGCACTTTATTCGGTTATCCTTGTCTCCGTATGGCAGTGGGTTGGTTACACAATGGTTATTTATTTGGCCAACTTGCAGAGCATCTCAACAGATTATTACGAAGCGGCGAAGATTGACAGAGCGAGTGGGCTGCAAATGTTCCGCTATATCACACTTCCTCTACTGCTTCCGGCGATCACTTTCAACACGGTTATGGGGATGATAAACGGCATGAAGGTATTTGATATTGTTTATGCCTTGACTGGTGGTGGTCCGGGGTATTCTACGGAAACGATCGTATCACTCATGATCAAGAAAGGGCTCAGTGAAGGGTTCTATAGCTACGGAGCCGCATTCGGTATCGTCTTCGTTATCCTCGTAGGCATCATCACCTTTATTCACATTTCACTAATCAAGATGTGGGAGCGGCGGTAATCATGAATCGATATACTAAGGAAACTGCTGTCACGGAAATTCTTATGCTCGTCTTAGCGGTGATTTTTATGATCCCAGTTTACTACTTGATCATCACAACACTTAAGACGCCAGCTGATGCGGTCTCTCAACCGCTTGGCCTTCCAGTTAACATCACGTTCGACAATTACATTCGTGCCTTTAAGGCAATGAACTATTTTCATGTGTTAGGAAACAACCTTATCATTACGATTTCCTCTGTTGCGGGTATTGTAATCTTTTCTGCGATGGCTGCTTACAGCTTGATACGACGTACTAATCACTTCAATCGGATCGTGTTCCTTTTATTCATGGTTGGGATGATGGTACCATACCAAATGGGGATCTTAGCACTTTATAAACAGGTAGCCCAGCTTGGGCTTATGAATACCTTCACGGGGATTATTCTAATAGAAATTTGTTACAGCCTTCCGTTCTCTATCTTTTTAATTAAAAGCTTTATCAGTTCTACCGTTCCATTTGAACTGGAAGAAGCGGCAAGAGTAGACGGCTGTGGGGTTTGGAGAACATTCTGGCAGATTGTGTTCCCG
>NZ_JBFTSN010000625.1:0-2840 GCF_056400045.1 Paenibacillus sp. 01L418 | reverse complement strand
GATTTGTTGTCGTTTTGTTTATGGTTGTTCGAATGCTTAATGAATTATTCCAAGAAATTAAATCGATTTTTTTGTTCCAGTAGACATCATCATTTAGAAGTGATTGCAAGCAGGTGAGCCAGATGGAAATGATTCAAATCGTTGGTCTTGGTCTGATGGCTTCGGTACTCATTATTGTCGTTCGAGAGCAAAAGCCGATGTTCTCCTTTTTGCTCGCCGCGTTTACGGGATTGTTTATATTCCTGTATTTGATCGGCAAAATCGAAATTGTCATTTCCGTGCTTGAGGATCTGGCTAATCGATCAGGTATCCCTTCCATTTACTTGAAGACGATCTTGAAAATAATCGGAATCGCATATATTGCTGAGTTTGGAGCACAGATCGTCAGAGATGCAGGGCAAGAAGGAATTGCCTCAAAAATCGAATTTGCCGGCAAAGTGTTTATTCTGGTTATGGCTGTCCCTATTATCAGCGTCATTGTCGAGACAGTAATCGGGCTGCTGCCGGATGGGGGTTGAAGCGAATGATGAAGCTGACTCCTGCACGTGAACGGGCCAAGCTGTTGCTGTTCATCTTTGTATCCATGATCATTTTATCAATCGCTCCGACAGTTACCTATGCCATTAGCGGTGAGAGCGCAGCGCCGGTTTTGGATAATCAAGCTAACGCGGATGAGCTTGCAAAAGAGCTGACAACCCAGCAGATTGGCGGATTGGAAACGGGTGCTGTTGAGTCTTACTGGAACAATCTCCGAAGCGAGTATGGCGGTTTTTTCCCAGAGCAGCATATTCCAAGTTTTATGGAGATGATTCTTCCAGGAGGTGATGGCCTAAAGCTAACGGATATGCTGAGCGGCTTGCTGAAGTATTTATGGCATGAGGTGCTCTATAATGGCAAGCTCCTTGTGACAATAGTGATGCTGACGGTGTTCAGTATGGTGCTCGAAACGCTGCAAAATGCTTTTGAACGAAACGCGGTCAGCAAGGTAGCCTACTCGATTACGTACATGGTGCTAATCATTATCGCGGTAAACAGTTTCCATGTCGCAATGGGTTATGCAAAAGGAGCTATTGAAAGCATGATTCAATTTATGCTTGCGATGGTCCCGCTGCTGCTAACGCTGCTTGCTTCAATGGGCAACGTAGTCACCGTATCGGTTTTACATCCATTGATTATTTTCATGATTCATGCCGTAGGAACACTCATTTACACGCTAGTGTTTCCATTATTGTTCTTTTCGGCCGTGCTTCATATAGCAAGTGCTTTATCAGAAAAATTCAAGGTTACCCAACTAGCTAATCTGCTGCGAAACATTGGAGTAGGCGTTATGGGAGTGCTGCTGACGGTTTTTCTAGGAGTCATCTCCGTACAAGGGGCGACAGGAGCGGTTACAGATGGCGTTACACTGCGAACGGCTAAGTTCGTAACAGGAAATTTCGTCCCTGTTGTAGGGAGAATGTTTTCCGATGCGGCGGATACAGTCATCTCTGCTTCCATGCTTGCGAAAAATGCAATTGGCTTAGCAGGTGTCATTATTCTGCTCTTCATCAGCGCATTTCCTGCAATCAAAATTTTGACGCTAGCGCTCATTTATAACATTGCTGCTGCTGTCATGCAGCCGCTGGGAGAATCACCGATCGTCACCTGCCTAGAGACGATCGGCAAGACGATGATTTACGTATTTGCGGCTTTGGCTGCTGTCAGTCTTATGTTTTTTCTTGCGGTTACGATCATTTTGACTGCAGGCAATGCGGCGATGATGGTCAGGTAAGGAAGGGGACGAGAGCTGTGATTGCTTGGTTAAGTGACTGGCTGAGAGATATTATTGCAGTCATTCTTCTGGCAGTGTTCGTCGAACTTCTGCTCCCGAACAAAGCAATGCAGCGCTACGCTCGGCTAGTAGTCGGCTTGTTCATCCTTCTGACGATACTCTCACCCATATTGAAACTTATACAAAGCGACATTGGAGCCAAGCTGGATGAAGGAATGGACAATTGGAGCAAATCTGCCATGAAGGTTGAATCGCAAATGAGCGGATTAAACCAAATTAAGCGAGATGCTCAGGCGATGAGCGATAAGCGCAGCCTGGAAGCTGCAAAATTAACGGAACGAACATTGGAAGCATCCATTCGAAATGAGCTGGTCGAGCGGACAAAAGCTCCTATAGCAGAGGTTGATGCCATATTGAAATGGACTACTGTTTCCGGTAAAGCAACTCCCTATATTAGTGAAGTAACCGTGACACTCAAGGCAGCAGATAACAAAAAAAGCTCGTTTAAGGAAGAGGCTTCCGTGGAAGCAGTACAGCCCGTTGTTGTAGATGTTGAAATAGCGCCTATTGAAGGTGGAAGCACAGTTCCAAGCGGTATAGATGATCAAGCTGCTCTGGAAGCATCTACGGAAACGGAAAAGACGGAAGGGAATTGGTCAAGAGCTGATCCAGCGACTTCAGCTGCAATAAGCAGCTTGATTTCGAAGGGGTGGGGGCTTGCTGAAGATCAAATCATCGTAAGACAACCTGCGGATCAACAAAAGGCGAAGTGAGAGGTTCAAGGATGGAGAGGGGGTAAGGCGCGGTGGCCAAATGGCTTGATGGCATAGAATCAGCGGTTGGCGGCGGTCCTGGCGGTCCAAAGCGAGTGCGGACACTGCGAATTTTATTAATCATAGGGGGGATTGGTGCAGCACTGATGATTCTAAATTCATTTTTACCCTATAAAGGAGTTGAGCCCTCTGTGCAAGAACCTAATCCGCCRCCTCAGTCGGAGGCAGCTTGGGGCAATTCGGTTACCTCAGGAAGTTCAGTGTTCGCCACTCTCGAAAATTCCTTAGAAGTAAGG
>NZ_JBFTSN010000624.1:0-2857 GCF_056400045.1 Paenibacillus sp. 01L418 | reverse complement strand
TTACGGACTTGACCAACTCCTATCTCCCTTTGACACGACATTTTTATATTGCGGCGCCGATTATCGTTCCTTCTATGCCTTCTATGGCGCAGAATACGAGACGGAAGGAAATCCAGATTACTTAAGGAAATTAGATATTAGCGCGCAGGGTTATGTTGATTTTATTGATAGTCTTTAATTAGTGAAGAAACAAAAAGAGGTAGTCCCATAAGTGGAAATTTAGGATCCGCGGGATACATCGGATATTCATTGAAGATGAATGTCTAAATGAGAAAAGGAGTTAAGCAGCTTGTCTGTGCTTAACTCCTTTTCTTTTTGCGTCTATTGCTGCTTTCTTTCAACAAGTTATGGGATAGTGAGGAGTTAATACATAAGACATTGACTCCTTATGCAGACAGGGGTATAGTTAAATTATATTTATTAAATTCATTTTAATAACCAATCAATAAACTTGGAGGGTGAATTATGACATCATTTGGCTTTCAAGCTTCAAGTCTTAGACCTTATCTCACGACAGAAGATGAAGTAAAATATACATTCCGTAGACTGCACAATATGGGGTATCACGATGTACAGCTGCAATGGATCGATCCTGCCGTACCTCTGGCATTCACGGCAAAAGCTTTGCGAGAAACAGGGCTGAAATGTATCGCAACGCAAGAAGATTTTACCGTGGTGCAAAATAATCTGGATTACTATATCACGATGAATAGACTGTGGGAAAGTAAGTCTTTATGTGTCAGTACCATCCCGCGCGAGTTAATGACACCGGAAGGCATCGTGGAATTTTGCGACGCGCTGGACCAAATGGCTAGGACGCTGGGTGAACATGGTATCGCACTCACCTTCCATCCGCTCTGGTTCAACTATGAGTACATAAATGGCATTCGTGCCATAGATATCGTTATGGAACAGCTGCCTGAAGTGGGCTTAACCTTATGTGTGTATCACGCTGTTCGGGCAGGTGAGGACGCTGTGGCTTTAATGGAACGGTATCAAGGGCGAGTAGACATATGCCATTTTAAAGATTATGCACTCTCAACCGAAGGGAAAGAATATTTGGTTCCACTTGGCCAAGGTCGGATTGATTGGTTGCCCATATTTGAGGCTTGTCATCGAACCGGTGTGAAATGGGGTCTGGTCGAGCAAGAAAACTGGCAGAAGGACGCCTTTGATTGTGTAAAAGAGAGCTTGAATTATCTAACGAAATCGGGTATTACATCAGCTAATGTTTAGAAAAACAACAGGTGCAGGAAATGTTATACTAAAAGATAATCCACCTGACTCGCTTGCCGCAGGAGATTCATGCATAGTGATTCGGAAAATAGAAACGGATATCATGATTCAAAGTCAGGAATTTATGGCGGATTGCAACATTATAAAATGAAAATCAGAGTTAATAAGCCGGGGGTTTTTATGGGAATAAATATGCTGGACATGAAAGAGAGCAATTCACAAACAGTTCTTTGGAGCCTTTGTTCATCCAAAACTTCCACCATTAAACAATTGGCTCAAACGACAGGCTTAAGCTTTGTTACCGTTGGGAACATACTGAATGGATTTGTAGAAAGCGGAGAAGTCAAACTCGGTAAAATGTATTCAGCGACGGGAGGAAGGCCGTCTCAAGCGTATAGCTTTAATGCAGAATTTGCGCATGTGCTGGGGCTATCGGCGCGGGTACGCAACGGGAAAAATATTATCAGTGCTTGTATCGGGAATCTTTACGGGGAACGCGTATGGGACGCAGAGGAGCCGTTTGATACCATCCAACTCTCTAGTTTTGATCAGATGATCGATGAGGCCCTGCGAAACTATTCGACTATAAGTCTTGTTGCTTTTTCACTGCCGGGTGTGGAGCGTAATGGTATTATTTTGGAAAACGACTTTACATCTTTAAAAGGGACTTCCTTTACAGAATATTTTCAGAATAAGTATAAGATACCGGTCATTGTTGAGAATGATGTCAATGCAGCAGCTTTTGGCTTTAGCCAACATACAGAAAAAGTATCCTCTATTGTCGGCATTTATTTCCCTCGTACGTTTGGTCCAGGTGCAGGCGTTGTAATTGATGGCAGCATTCATAAAGGGGTCGTTGGTTATGCTGGTGAAGTCAATCTGCTTCCGATCGATGTTGACTGGATAACGATTAACTATGATGACCCCAAAGTGCTAGGTGCTGCCATTTCTAAATTAATCAGTATTTTTTGTGGGACAATCAATCCCGCATACGTTGTTCTTTACGGTGATTTTTTTTCCGAAGCTTTAAAAGAAGCGATTGAGCAAGCGATACCATCAGAGGGTTTGAGAAAAATATTCCCTGTTGTTAATTATGAAAGTGATTTAGATTCCGACATCCTTCATGGTTTGATTGCTCAGGCGATAGCAGCATATCAGTCTGGTCTGCTCGGAAATTATCGACAAGACAACGAATATATCTAAGATAAATTTATTAAAGTAGACTTCTATGGTGAAAAGGTTCTGATGAACCCGCGTTTACTTGAATCTTTTCAACGATAGGGGAGTAAGGTCATGAATATTCTGATTATTGATGATGATTTCATAATAAAAGGTGATGTTAAACGCACCCTAATGAAGAGTTTTCCAGATTTCAACGTATATGAAGCTTCTTCTACCAAAGAGGCTCTTGTAATTATGGAAGAGGATCATATGGATATCATACTCACAGATATTATCATGCCGGGGATGGATGGAATGACGTTTATTGAGAGCTATCGTAATAGATTTTTAGATACTCAATGGATTGTAATGACGGTGCTCAGCTGACACATTTACTTTCGCAAAGCAATGAAACTAGGAGTTAGAGATTATTTATTAAAACCATTCTCGAAATCAGAGC
>NZ_JBFTSN010000623.1:0-2869 GCF_056400045.1 Paenibacillus sp. 01L418 | reverse complement strand
CGCATAATCTGCATTGATCGTTTGCCCAACCTGTAAATGCTCCTTCACATAATTAGCTGCAAGGCCATGTGACCGGAGTATGTATCCATCAGCAGGTGCTTGACCTGCGATTGCTTTATCGATTGAAATCTCCTCAATTACGCCATTGCGAACTAATACTTCGGTAGGCGTGGAGCCTGAGTTTTTCGGGCGTTCTGTACCGCCCCAAGCACTTGTATAGATATACATCATATTAACATGGCTATAATTAGAGCCCGTTGTCTCCGGAATATATGCAGATTGGTTAAGCCCTTCCAGCGGGAAGGTAGAGCCGTCTGCTGCCGTTACTAGGCCATTGAAGCTATAGTTATCAATCATAGGTTTGCGGTCTTTAGAAACCGAGAATGCGTACATCCCCTTCAGCTTTGCAGGACTCGACATAAACATGCCGCTTGCGATTTGCCCGCCAAGCGGGGCACCCTCATTACCCATTACGAATACGTCTGCATTAATGCCAGCTACGGCTCCGTTTTCTTTTGTCATATTAAGTATCGTATTTAATTGACCTATGCTATTATTTTTTCCACTCATCGCATTTATGGATACGTAGGGATTTGTAAGATCGATTTCAATGACATGCACATCGGTTTGCACCTTGGAGCTGCCTCGTGTCGTTTGGAATACATAGTCAAGGCGCTTGGCACCTGCTGTTATAAATGATTGCTGTGACAGCTTAAGCGTAGGGTCGGCAGCAGCCTCTGCTGATTGAATGACTGCCGTCTGCCAGCTGCTAGGCAAGATTGAAGCTAA
Organism: Paenibacillus sp. 01L418; assembly: GCF_056400045.1. Lineage (NCBI taxonomy): Bacteria > Bacillati > Bacillota > Bacilli > Caryophanales > Paenibacillaceae > Paenibacillus > Paenibacillus sp. 01L418. Next base: position 2,080 of record NZ_JBFTSN010000623.1, on the reverse strand, counting down.
AGGCTGTACTAGCAATGCTCCACCTAATACGACGATTATAACCCGTTTTCCTATGCCTTCTGACTGCCGATCTATGATTTTTTGAAACTTACTCATTAGATTTACAACTCTCCCATCCATTAATCTATTAGTTATAGACTACAAGAGTAGTAGAAAAGTTACGCATGATAGAAGACTGCTATCGCTTTCTAAAGGGTGATAGATATCAGCTATGTACATCGTGGAAATGAATGACATAAAAAGAGCAGCTCGCCGTTTGGGCGAGCTGCTCTTCTTTGGTTCATTTATTATGACGAAAGAAATTTCACCTTCTGCAGCAAACGAAGAAGCATAACCGTTCCTTCTGCGCGAGTTGCATTGGTTTGCGGACTCAATGTTGTTGCTGTTTTACCGCTAATCACACCAATATACACTGATTTCGCCATATCTGTCTGCGCCCAAGCGCCAACCTTGCCTCGATCCGTATACTTCTTGAGATAAGTTGCGGCCGATTCTGGCAGCTGCACCGTTAGACCAGCCACCTTCGCTGCTCTAATCATCATAACGGCCATTTCCTGACGTGTAATCGGGTTGTTTGGCTTGAAGGTGCCGTCCGTATTGCCAGCGACGATACCAGCTGCTGAGGCGGCTCCAATATACGCCCCCATCGCTGTGTTCGCATTTACATCCTTGAACTTAGCTGCTGCACTCCTGTCGCTGCTGAGGCCAAGCCCTTTGGCGATATAGGTCGCAAATTCACCTCGTGTAATAGCCTTCTCTGGTTCAAACTTCGTTGCCGAGCGCCCTTCCACGATAAATTTGCGCGACATGATATGGATAGCAGAAGCTGCCCAATGCTTCGATAGATCGGAGAAGCTGGATGAATTGCTAACAAGCGCATAAGCGCTGTTTCCTTTTCTTTTAAAAGTTGCAGTCGTCTTCCCACCGCTTGTCGTAAGCTCGGTCGGAACATAGGAGAGCCCTCCGGTTGTTGGATCGAACCATACTACGGCAGTATTTTTAAAATCTGCATTTTGATACGTCTGGATTGTTCTTGAAACATAACCGCTAAAATCATTGAATGGCTTTTGAATCGACCCACTCACAGCATTAATATCAAAATGATAAGGACCTGCAAGCAAGCTCGTATTTGAGCTATTAATTTTTGTGCTGATACTTCCAGTTAGCGTTGATAACCCTTGGTCAATGCGAATGATTAATTGACCAGTCGCGCTATTACCGTTAAGTAACGTATTGATTTTCATATAATCTGCTGCATTTAATTGCAGCTCATAAGTGACATCTCCATATTGAACAGCAAATATCGAGTTCGAATTCAAGCGATACGCTGCGTCAAGCGCATTGATTGGAACAGCTACAATAGCAGCTCTCTCTGATGCTGGCACTTTAAAGGCTACACGCGGACTTGTTAAGCCAGCAGAGCGTGCCGTCTGGAAAGCTGTAAGGAGCTTCTCATTCGATAAGGTATATCGGTTGGCTTGAACACCAGCAGGCGATACGTCGAACATTGTCGTCGCTGCCGTTGTTTTCAAGCCGATGCCGCCGCCATCAGACGTTTCAAAGTCACCTGATAACCCATCAAGTATCGTCGTTTGGTTCGCAGCGTTTATGTTCGTAAAGCTATTGATCGTTGAACCGCTGTTTGTTCGAAGCCCTGACGCAGTTGAATAGTATGTTACTGAAACCGTCTCTCCTATGGCAAAAGGAGAGGTTAACGTTAGTATAACGGACGATCCGCTAACATCTACCCTCGATATCGATTTAACAGAATTACTTGCGTTAACAGCAAACTGAACAGTAGAAGGCACGTAGCTTGTATTTAATGATTCTGCAAAATTAATCGTAAGCGTAGAGCCTTTTGCAATGACGCCATAAATGTTGCCATTTTGCCCTCCGCTGCCTCCTCCACCAGTGGTTACATTGTTAAACGAAGGTGCAGCATTGCCGGCAAGATCTGTTATTAACGTTACGGATGCCAAATAAGAAACTGCCGTAATCTGGCTTCCTGTTACTGCTGATGAAAGGGTTAATAAAACTGTGCTTCCAGAAATTCGAACCTGAATAACAGAGCGTGCAATAT
>NZ_JBFTSN010000622.1:0-2875 GCF_056400045.1 Paenibacillus sp. 01L418 | reverse complement strand
GTGCTTGCTCTGTAGCGATTGAATTAGAACCTTTATCTAAATCGTTCTTAAATGCTCCATTCTGGAGCTGGAACAATGAATAAGTATCAAGTACTGATTTGTCATTAGCCATCCAGACATCAGACAACATATCCTCGCCAACGGCTGTTAATCCGCTTACTACGGCAGAAGTGCTGCTCGAGTTTTTTCCATACATGACATTTTCTTGGTTTAACTTTATAGTTTGCAAATAATTTTTCACTCTTACAATCGCAGCTTGAACAGCACTATCATTCTGATAATTGCCGAGTGCAAGCAGCCCCATACCAGTCATATCAGGATCAGAATCTTTTCCAAAAAATGCAAATCCACCGTCATTCAACTGTTTACTTAATAGATATTTTAATGCCTTATTCTTTGAGGTATCATCCCAGCTACCAACGTCACTCCCAAGCTTTGCACCCGTGTCAAGTGCATGCATCGCCCACATATGCCTGTTTGTTGAACCGGCGAATGACCCTGTATCCTTATTTAGTTGTGCAGCTAACTCCGCATACAGATTTCGATCCGTTTCCCACGCATGCGCAGGATCTTCACCCATCGCGAGTAATGAATAAATATAGCGGATATGAGTTGTATCACTATCATTAGGCTTCAACCCCGGATCCACGGTCTTCCAACTAGGCAGCTTCCAACTGCCATCCTGCAGGTTTTCTCCAGCACCCCAAAGGGCAACAATTTCCCACCAAGAATTCAATGTTGTATTTCTATTTTTATAATACTCAACCGTCTTATCAATCATCTCATTCAATGACGTATTCGCAGAATGATCTGCCGCTTTACCTACTTGTGGTGCAAATAAAGTAAACACCAATACAAAACTTAAAATTGCAGGCAAACTCTTTTTCATAAATCTTTTTAAATTAAGCAATGTTTTCTCTCCCTTTAATCATTTTTGGCAACAAAAAAACATCTTTCCGTTTGTGGAAAGATGTTTGGATAAACACGTGCGCATGGAAGCATAGGAATCCACCTATTGCAAAAGCACGAATAAACATCTCCCTCCCATCCTCGTGAGAAATATAGAGCGCTCCTATGGCAGGTCTCCTGGCTTCGCTTCATTGCTTAGACGATCTCCTTCCCGTCGTGATATGACAGTGGACAACATGATCGTCTGCTCCGCGATACAGTGGCGGGACCGCGTCGGATTTTGACCGAACTTCCCTATTAAGCTGCTTGTGAATGATAGATTCACGGCAGCACCATATTAGCTATTCTATGAAATTGTAAGTGCTTGTTTTGTGAATTGTATCAAATTTGAAAGGATTAGACAAAGGTTCTGACCGTTTTTTTTCAACTTGTACAATTCTCTATTCAATTTATTGTGACTATGACTCGTATTTCATCATAAATCTACTTCAGCTACAAATTACTCAATTTTAAATCTCGTAATCGAGCGCTGAAGCTCCTCCGAAAGCTCATTTACAGATGAAGCAAGCTGCTGCGTTTCAGCTGCGAGCTGATTTTGCCGCTCAGTGTCTGCTGCCGATTGCGCAGCATGAGTTGAAGTATCCTTGGCGACCTGCGCCATCGATTCAACGGAAGCGCTCACTTCCTCGCTGCCTGCTGCCATCTCCTCCGTTGAAGCAGATACGTCTTCAATTTGTGAGGCAACAAGGCGGGATTCCTTCCATATCGTGTCAAAAGATACCTTCAGCTCCTGAACGATGAGTAATCCTTGTTCCATTTCTTGCTCTCCTGCAGTGACCGCGCCAACAGCATCGGCAGTCAAGGCTAGCACCTCATTAATCGTTTCTTCGATATGGCCCGCATGTGCCGAAGCCTGTTCCGCCAGCTTTCTCACTTCACTTGATACTACTGCAAATCCACGGCCATACTCCCCTGCATGTGCCGCTTCTATAGCAGCGTTTAGAGCGAGTAAATTCGTCTGATTTGCAATGGCAGCAATCGTGCCTGCCATCTCTTGGATTTCGGATGAGCGCTCATTAAGCTCTCCAATCACTCGTGATATCGAAGCCGTTGCCGCGCCAAGCCGCTCCATTTGACCAACCGCATGATCCGATTTTTCATGGCCCAGCTCCGCTGCTTGCAGCATATCGTTCGACGCTTCAGACATTTGGCTCGAGGAGTGAGCAATCCTTCCTACGCTCGTCGCCATTTCCTCCATAGACCTTGCTGCCTCAACTGCTCCGTCCGCTTGATTTTCCGCGCCAATTGCCATCTCATTCACAGAGGAAGCAAGCTGCGAGGAGAGCTCTCGGCTTTGCTGCGAGCCTACACCCAATCGGCCTGCAAAATCCGATACGGATGCGGCATTGTTCCGAATCGTCCGCATTAAGCCTTGCATATGGGCAATGAAATGATTGATTTCTTCGCCTAGGCGAGCAATTTCATCATTTCCTTTATTTTCTATACGATAGGTAAGATCCGCTTCGCTAGAATTAAGATTAATTGCAGCATGAACAATATTACGAAGCTTACGTCCTACCATAAATTGTGATAGAAGAAACAAAACGACCAATACAACAGCCATCAGGCCACCAAATTGCATGACAACCATCGTTCTTTCTGAAGCGATGAGCGCATCTGCCTTTTCTTTAGACAATGCAACACGTACGCCCCCCCAATGTTTGCCATCGATAATTAATGGGTAGGAAATATCCCACGTTTCTACCGTTTTCCCGTCTATTAGTCTATTATATTTTTGCAGGAGGACATCATCCGTCTTCGTATTCGTAGCGGCATTGTAGCCTGTTTTATCGTTAAAAATCCGATTGGCCCGGTAGTTTTGACTAAGAAGTCCCTCGTCGCCCCAAGCATCTTTTGATTCTTCTCCCATAGGGCTGTAAATGCTATTATGTGTTGGGATATAGCC
>NZ_JBFTSN010000621.1:0-2878 GCF_056400045.1 Paenibacillus sp. 01L418 | reverse complement strand
ATATTAGCTCGGTGGTATCCATTCTCCGAGAAAACGTCTATCGCTGCTGACATGATTTTCGTTTTGCTCAATGCGAAATGACTCTCCTTTTCGTAATGTACTGACTAGTCAGTACAATTAATATATTTATGGTAACACTCGGTAAAATGATTGTCAATCATGATTGTTTTTTCGTTATTCGGTACAAATTCTTGACATAGCACATTGCTAAGTATATGTACCGAAAAAACAAAAAAACCACGATATACGTGGTTTTTAATAGCTTGTCTCCTATTTATGCATACTCAAGAGCTTCGTTCAGATTTCTATTTTTTCAAGCTTTTCAAAAACACCATCAACCCATTCTTTGTCATCCCAGAGTTTTGAATCATGAAGTTTTCTAACAGCGGGATGTCCAGTTACAATCGTGTCTACACCGTCTTTGTTTCCAAAGTACAAATCAACGATTATTAATATTTTATTTTCTGTTTGAACTAACATCTTAAAGCTCATACCAGATCCTTGGTTCGAAAAAGGTAAATTTACGTAGTAGAGATTTTCATCAAGTTGCTTGAATTCTGCTTCCGCAAATTTATTTTCCAGACCAAAAATAACACTAAACTCTCCCTTTAATTCTTTTCTTTGTTCTAGCTCTAGCATTTTATTTGTGTATTTCAGAAGATTCTCGTTAGATATGTAATTTCTAAATGTGACTGCTTTTTGTTCTGCGATAGCACCGGTATACAAATTCACAAAAGCTTTTCCAAATGTAACAACGGTTTCTTGATCGTCATCACTAATTTGATCCCTTTTAATTGAAAATTGCAGATTGGCCAGGTCACTTAATATTTCCGCTGCTGATTTCTCTGGTAGTTCCAAAGAAGCCTCTTCACTTAATGGTATATTATTTGAGTCAGCAATTTGTCCTAATGCATCTTTCCCCTTTATTACAGGATTTGCTAGCAATCCAATTCCAACTGCTATCATAAGGACAATTGAGAAAAAAAGTAACCAAAACCTCGGTTTTCTGTAATTCAACACGTTTTTAATCCTCCCTTTTACATTCCCCTCACCAAAAGCAAGCGGACTCCCATTCAAAATATGTCTTTCGGTAGCTAGCGATAATAATGATTAACATACAGATGAACCAAAGATATGATCCAATCTATATGTAAATCTGCAATGGATTCACACTTTCCCTATTCAGAGCAGTCAGTGCTGGAAATGTCCCGCCTACAAATAAATCGACCATTTCTTTCCCACTATTAATCTGCGGACTTTGCTGAAGCATGCTATCTTGAGGAATTGGATTCCTATCCCCATTCCTTGGCAACAGACTAAATACACTTTCAAATATTTGATTCTAAGTGGAGGACTCTCCGTTTGTCAAGGCGGGCCGTAATTCAAACTAGGAATAGCTTCTCCTATTATTTCTTGTGCTTCAGCTTTCTTTTAATGTGAACACCGATCAAACCGATAATTATAAAGCATCCTCCCGTCACTATCATGCCGAGAAAATTAGTCAAAATTAAATCAGGATCGGGACCATTTCCTACTGGACCAATTTTAGGTTTATAAGCATCAAAATAATAAAAAACAGCCATTAATGTCATTAGGGTACCTACTGATATATTAAATACTGATATCCATAGTTTATATTTATCTGGTTGTGTTATGAGAAAATAAATATTTTGGATGATTACGAAAGCCAAGAATATCCCTTTGTAGATCACCTTTATATCACCTTTCCTCAAAATGTAATCGTACCTAATAAAACCTTTTATCAGTCACTATTGTTCGACTGTCCTGCCTGTTAGCTTAACGGGCTACCGTAAAGTTGTATATAAACCTCAATGAATCCGCCCATCCGATATCCAGATGTGGGTGTTTTACATACTATACTACCTATCCTKATCCTTTATCACCTGCTCAATCCCCTTCAGAATCAGCTTCATGCCGAATTCAAACGCTCCGTCGGTCCCTATCAGATTGAATAGCCCTTTTTTGTACATCCCTCGAAACACTCCCGCATCTGTCTCGCTCATGGCGTCCAGAAGACTTGTTATCTCTCCATCACGAAGCTCTCCCTGCTCCTCAAGCATAGTGGATAATATGCGCTGATGCTGATAATTGTCCAGAACGAAGTAGAAGACATAGTTCACCAGCGTAAGAACGGCTTGTAATTTTTGCTCTTGCTCAAGTGGCGTCGATTCCATGCAGAGCAGCATTCGGTTAGTGAACCGGATCATGTCTGGTTCGTGGGGCAGCGTCAACATCATGAGCTGCGTGGAGCAGGGATATCGGCTGAGCACACTCCGTACAGTTACCGCAAATTCCGCTAGCTGCTCCCTCCAATCCCCCTCAGAGTGAAACTCCTCCAAAATGATCTTCGATACATGGTTGGCCAGGCGCTGGTAGAGATTCTGCTTGCTCTTGAAATACCAATACAAAGAGGGAGCCTGAATGCCCAGACGATCGGCCAAGCGTCTCATGCTGAATTTCTCAATTCCTTCCTCTCCAAGAAGCTCCCACGAGGTTTCCAAAATTTTGTCCTCCGAAATCTGAGGCTGCTTTTTTTTCAACGGTATCCGTCCTTTTATCTAACAGTGTAAGTTTATGCTTTACAGGTTCATAGGCTCATGATATCATCTAACACTGTAAGATACAAACTAACACTGTTAGATTGATGGTCACAATAAATAAAGAAAGTAGTGATTTACATGGATACAGAAAACCTCCATTATTTTGAAAAAGCACCCGTCTCAAAAGCTGTAGCTCACTTCGCTGTACCGATGATGTTAGGCATGTCAATGAGTGTTATATACTCCATCTTGAATGCCTATTTCCTTGGTACACTCCACAATACTGCCATGTTGACTGCACTCGCACTCACCTTGCC
>NZ_JBFTSN010000620.1:0-2888 GCF_056400045.1 Paenibacillus sp. 01L418 | reverse complement strand
CAGCAGGGTATGCCGGATCAATAGCGACATAAGCGCCACCCGCTTTCAAAATGCCAAGAATGCCGATCATCAACAGGGGTGAACGGTCTACCATCAGCGCTACGATTCGCTCCGGTCCCACCCCGCGGCTGCGAAGCGTATGTGCCAGCTGGTTGGATCTATCATTTAGTTCGCGATAGGTCATCTGCTCCGATTCAAAATGGACTGCAACCGCATCAGGAGTTTTTGCTGCCTGCCGCTCTATCTCTTCGATGACGGATCGCCATTTGAACGGGTCTCCTGGCAAAGATAATACTTGGCCCTGCAAACTCAGCGGCATTTTAGCGGGTGCATCTCCTGCAGCTACAGCCCCTCCACCATCAGCTCCACTGCTATTCATCCACGTCATACTATTCAATGCCGCAAGCAGCTCCAACTTTTCTTCATCGTTTAGCAGCTCTAGTTCGCCAAGAGTCCGCAATCGATTTTCGCTCGACATCATTGCTTTAATAATCGCGCAGTAGTGGTTCGCCATCCTGATGACCGTCTCCTCATGAAACAGATCCGTTGCATATTCCAAGCTGAAGGCAATGCCTTCCGCGCGCTCTACAGCTTCAAGTGTCAAATCAAACTTGCTGACACCGTGTTCAAACGGCTGCGGCTCGAAGCTCAAACCGCCCGCTTGCAACGCTGAATGTTCCATATTTTGCAAAATAAACATCGTATCGAACAACGGATTTCGGCTCTTGTCCTGAACGTGGTTTAGCCGCTCCACCAGCTTCTCGAACGGATACTCCTGATGCTCCAGCGCCTGCAGCACATCCTCGTGCAATTCGGCAACGTAGCTGCTAACCGTACGATCGAGCTGTGGTCGACAACGAATGGCTGCTGTATTGACGAACATGCCGATGAGTCCCTCCACATCAACATGATTACGTCCAGCTACTGGCGTGCCAACAATAATATCCTCTTGTCCGCTGTACTTCCCAAGCATAAAAGCATACGCACTCAGCAGCACTGAATATAGTGTCACACCTTGCTCTACCGCCAAACGCCGCGCCAGCTGTGCAAGCTCTCCGTCTAGATGGAAGACATGTTTTCGCCCCTTGAAAGTTTGAACGATCGGGCGTTTCCTATCTGTCGGCAATTCCAGCAGCGGCAGCTCGCCTTCAAACTTCTTCAACCAGTAACGCTCATGCGCCTCGATTGCTTCGCCGCCTAGCTGTCCCTCCTGCCAGACCGCATAATCCCTATATTGCACCCGCAGCTCTGGCAGTTCATTTCCGCCGTATAATGCTGTTAATTCCTTTACCAGCACACTCATTGAAACGCCATCAGTCACAATATGATGGATGTCCAGCAGCAGCAAGTAATGCTCTTCTTCCAGTTGAAGAAGTCCTGCCCTTAGCAGCAGTCCGCTTTCCAAATCAAAAGGTCTTATAAACTTCGTAGTAAGCTCATTCAGCCATTCGGATTCAGCGCTTACATCATCACTAGATGCTCCCAACCACTTGCCAGCTGGCACTAGCTCCTCTACAGCATCCTCGAAATGAAATGCCGTCGCTGGATGAACTCGCTGCCTGAATTGTTCATCCATATAATGAAACGAAGTTCGTAAACTTTCATGCCTAGCGACTAATGATGAAAACGCAGCTTCAAGTCTCGAAGCGTCCAGATTGCCCCGAATTCGCAGTGCAAACGGAACATGGTACATCGTCGATTCTCCTGTTAGCAGCCCCAGCAAATATTGTCTTCTCTGCGCATGCGACATCGGATAATGCTCCTGATCCATCTGGCGAGGAATCGATTCATATGTTTGCAGATGTTTACCTTCAATTACTTCAGCAAGGGACCCTAGCTTTGGATTTAAAAACAGCTCCCTCAGCGGCACATGTACACCGAACTGCTCGTGGATTCGGCTCACCAGCGCTGCAGCCTTGAGCGAATGGCCGCCAAGCTCGAAGAAGCTGTCCATCACGCCAATATCGTCCGATTTCAGCAAATCTTTCCACAGCTCGGCAAGCTTGTGTTCCGTTTCGTTTCTTGGCCTTAAGAACTGGCGCTCACTCCGCGCAACCTTATGAGGTTTCGGCAGCGCCTTTCGATGCAGCTTTCCGGTTGGTGTGAGCGGTATTGCATCTAGCAGCATCACATAAGCTGGAATCATATAGGCAGGCAGCTTGCTGCTGAGATGGGTCTGCAGCTCCGAAATCATGTCGGAGAGGTTGTGCTCGATAATATTGTTGTTACAACTAGAGTCGGAAGCGGGTACAACATACGCGCAAAGCGCGTGCTCGCCCTTCTCCTCCTGAAATGCAATGACAACTGCTTCCTTCACACGCTCATGCAGCAGCAGCTGCTGCTCCACCTCACCGGTTTCAATGCGATGTCCTCTTATTTTCACCTGATGATCGCGGCGGCCTGCGTATACAAATTCACCGTTCGCCAGCCTTCGGCCAAGATCACCCGTACGATACATCCTCTCACCTGCATTAAAAGGGCTCGTGATGAATACTCCATGATCCCATTCTGGATGGCGAAGATAACCCCGTCCAACGCCTGCTCCTAAGATGCAGATTTCACCAATCACACCCGTTGGCTGCAGCTGCAGCGCTGGATTTAGCACAACCATTGCTGCCCCGGAAATAGGCTTGCCAATCGTAATGTTCTCACCGCTAGTTACTTCGCACACTGAAGTCCATACCGTTGTTTCCGTTGGTCCATAAAGATTGAAGATACGTGCATTCGTCACCGAACGAAGTCTCTCCAGCAGTTTCATCGTCAACGGCTCCGCTCCAATCATGACTACGCTTAAGGCTTTCCAAACCTCGCTTTGGCTCACCTGCGCCATCCGCCATCCACCACTTGAAGCGTGATGGCGTAATTTGCAGCACCTCTACCCGATGCTT
>NZ_JBFTSN010000619.1:0-2899 GCF_056400045.1 Paenibacillus sp. 01L418 | reverse complement strand
AGATTAACACTCAGCTTTGCTTGATAAGTCAGCAATTCGTAAGCAAAAAGTATGATGAATATCTGAATACTTTTCTGAAACCGGAGCATTCTAATTGAAAAATAATGGATGTGACAGACATGCATACGGTATGGAAAGGCGCGATCAGCTTTGGCCTGGTACATGTGCCGGTTAAAATGTATACCGCAACCGAAGACAAAGATATTCATTTCCGGAGCCTACATAAAGAATGTGGTATGCCTATTTCCTATATAAAGACATGTAGGCAATGCGACAAAGAAATTGATCCAGCTGAAATCGTAAAAGGTTTTGAGTCTGAAAAAGACAGATATGTAATTATTAAAGAAGAAGAGCTCGAACGCTTCCAGAATGAAGCCGCGAAAACAATTAAGATATTGGATTTCGTTGATCTACAGGATATTGATCCCCTTTATTTTCAAAAAGCCTATTACCTGGCCCCTGATTTGGCAGGCGCTGGAGCCTACAGCCTGCTGCTGGAGGCGATCAAACAGACTGGCAAGATTGGCATAGCCAAAATTTCCATACGCAGTAAAAGCAGTCTTGCGGCGATCCGCGCCGTCAACAACTGCATTTGTATGGAGACCATGTTTTATCCGGACGAGATACGCTCGCTCTCTCAAGTCCCAAATCTTCCATCACAAACCGTTATAAACGAAAAAGAACTCTCATTGGCCAAAGCTCTTGTGGAGCAGCTGAGTGAGAAATTTGAACCGAGCAAATATACGGACGATTATCGGATATCCCTTCTTGATCTCATTGAACAAAAGATCACCGGTAAGAGTATAGATGTTGTTACTGCTCCTGCAGCAGAAGATAGATCAAATGTAATTGATCTCCTGGCTGCTCTACAAGCAAGCCTAGATTCAACTAAGCCTGTGACTGATAATTCTCCGCCCACTAGGAAACGAAAAAACGCTGCGAAATCTAAGGATAACGTATCATGACTCCTATTATGGTTCTGCCTGGCGTACCAATGGCCCCAATCACTTCACCGGATATACCTACCGGTCCAGACTGGGGCTATCAAATCAAATGGGACGGTGTGCGTACTCTGGTGAGACTTGACGGCGTAGGTGGCATAGAAATATTTTCAAAGCGCGTAGAACTCCGCAATGATCGATTTCCTGAGATCGTAGAACTTTTGAAACCGCTACGAATCGGTGCCTGTGTACTTGATGGAGAAATTGCTTACTTTGACGGTACACGACCAAACTTTCAGCGCGTCCTGATCGGGGTTAGCCGTAAGAAATATGATGACAATCTGATTTTTGTAGCTTTCGATATGCTCTATGATGATGGACAAGATATTCGCTCTCTCCCCTTCAGGGAGCGATATGAGCGACTTACAGCAAGGCTTCCAACAAAACAGCCAAGGTTATTTGTTACTGACCTGGTATATGATGGACCTGCACTATGGGATTGGGTTAATACTCATGAGTGGGAAGGTATCATATCCAAAAAGCTAGACAGCCCCTATGTTGAAGCTAAAAAGCATCGATACTGGTATAAAAAAAGAAAAGAAGTTCGGATCGTTGCTGAAGTCGTTGGAATAAAACTAAAGTCAGGATATGTATCTAGCCTGGTATTGCGGTTCGAGGATCGATATGTTGGCCACGTATCGGGTATAGATGCGGCTTCCAAAAAGGTGCTGAAGCAATTTATGGAGCAGCATCCTGGAGAGTGTCCCTTCCCCGTATTGTCTGCCGGCATGAAGAAATCAGATGTTAGATGGCTTAGCATCCCCTTCTCCTGCAGGGTTACCGCTTTAGAATTTAGCGACTCCGGTATCTTACGGCAGCCAAAGCTATTAGGATTTGGGAGTGGCAATGGATGAGAGAAGGCGACTATGTACGTGTGCGAGGCGCTAAAAAAGTCGGAAAAGTCCGGAGTATTAAGGATAGAAATGTAGAAGTCGAATGGATATTTGAAAAAATCATGAGCAGCGGAAAATTCAAACACATCGTGGAGTATGAAATTGATAATTTAGAAGGAGTTTAAAGCATGTTGAAGCAAGAAACCTTAACGGTCACATGTATTGGTTGCAATAATAAGAATGAGATCCCGATTGACAACCTTTTAGATTACTCTTGTATTACCTGTGGAACATCCATATTAGCATTAAAAGAAACGGAGCAAGAAATATTGGTTAAAGAACTGGATAAAGCATCTGACGAATTGGATCATATCATTGGGAATGTTATGTTTGGCAATATTGATCCTGAAATGGCGTCAAATTGGCTCGAACACGAATCAGGTCGAATTGTAGATACGTTAAATAAGGCGAAGGAATACATAGAAAATAACGAAAAAATGGAATAGTTGTTTTTATAAACGTATGACCGGCTACAATTATAAATACAATGGCAGCCGTGGGTTGCGTAAAAATGAACCAAGGCTGCGTTTGTATGTGGAATAATCATTTAGGAGGATCTATGCATGTGTGGACGATACACGATAACCTCAGAGCTCGATGAGATCATTAACACCTTTGCCATAGTTGAAACCGACTATGAATATACTAAGCGATATAATGTTGCCCCTACACAAATCGTACCAGGCATTATTCTTAAAGAAGGAAAACGGGTACTCTCAGGATTTAGGTGGGGACTCATTCCTTTTTGGAGCAAAGATCCTAAAATAGCTTATAAAATGATAAATGCACGAGCTGAAGGAATCGAGAAAAAGCCAGCATTTCGCAGTTTGTTAAAACGAAACCGAATCTTGATCCCAAGTAACGGATTTTATGAGTGGCGTAAGGAAGGTGAAGGAAAACAGCCCTATCGATTTCAGATGAAAACAAAAGCTGTCTATGCCTTTGCTGGACTTTATGATACCTGGCGAGACTCTAATGGGGAACCCATTTCAACCTGTACCATTA
>NZ_JBFTSN010000618.1:0-2904 GCF_056400045.1 Paenibacillus sp. 01L418 | reverse complement strand
ATTCAACCAGCTGCTGGCTGTCCTCTTGTATGAAGCTTGCTGTCCTTTCCGCATTCTCGTATTGAGTGAGCGACACCTCCGACCTTTCGGCAGAAGCTGCAATGAAAGCGTCTTGCTGCTGCTCCAAAAAAGTATCTAACAGATGAACGTAGCTAGTAATAGTGGAGGAAGATATGGAAACATTCGACTTTTCTTGGAGCAGCAAGCGCAGATCCTGAAGTTCCACTCGACTATGATCATATCGCTTTTTATTGCTGTCGTCTGGATTAAGCAAATAGCTATGCAGCGTACTTAAGTTGTTATTTACAACCTTGGAGGACTGGTTGTACAAAAGGATACGATCGATCATTTGATTATAGCTTTGCTGAACCATCTTTCCACTTTGAAATAAAAAGAACGTAACCATATTAATGAGGAGAACGAGTAATGGGATGAAAATGAGCAGCTTAGTCCGAATGGTCATGGGCTAGTTTCTCCATTTTCTTGAACGAAGGGCTTCTGGCCTTGTACCGATATTTTCGTAAAATGCTGCACAAGAAGCTCCTTGCCATGGAGGTAATCGTTCAACTGTGATACAGCTTCATTGCCCATGTCGTAAGGCTGCTGGACAATGGTTGAATGGATGATTCCACTGCGAATAAGCTCCAAAGTTTCATCGAGCGCATCAAATGCAAAAATTTGCAGGCCTTTTGGCCGAATGCGTTCAGTGGCCTCCGCGATGCCGATCGCATCGAGTGCGCTTAATCCGACCATTACATTCAGCTGTGGATAGTGCTGAAGCAGTTCCTCTGTTTCACCTGATGCTTGGAGGCGTGAAATGTTTGAGGAGCGCACCTCGACAAGATTCAGCTCGGGGTAACGTGAAATAACCTCTCGAAATCCAGCAAGCCGCAGCTGCTGATTGGGGGCTTGCTCGTTTCCGATTAAAGCGGCGATTTGCCCATGATTTCCAGCCGCTTCGGCAACCAATTCACCCATAACTTTGCCTGCATCGAAATTGTTTGTGCCGACATAAGAGAGCCTGCGGCTGTTCGGAGCATCTGTATCAATCGTTAAGACAGGAATGCCATAGCTAATCGCTTTATTAATTAATCCGATATACTGCGGGTCGCTAAGCCCCTGTACGAGCAGCGCATCAGCTTTGGCTGCAATAGCTTTCTCCAGCAGCTTCATTTGCTCCGCGGGATTAATGCGAAACGGTCCTGTATATTCAAGCTCCATCCCAAATTCAACCGCTGCATCTTTTGCACCTCGTTCAATTGATCGCCAATATGGATTATCGATTTCTTGGGAGATGAGGACAATATGATAAGGAGGTTTCTGGCTTATCTCGCTTGAGAGAATTGGCTGCAGCAGATCCTTTATCCGAAGCGTGGAGAGAAAGAAGCTTAGCAGAAGGCTGGAAAATACAATAAACAGAATGGCAATGCCTATGTTCCATTTACGATTAGACATTATACAACTCCCTTACTGCGTCCATTTATATCGGATTATTATACAAGAACAGGCGAATAAYCAAAAGCTACAGCGAAAATGAGCGATATTGAAGCTATACAACATACAACTAAATCATTATAATTTAGTAAAATTACGGAAAAAGAAAGGGGATTATTATGGAGCATCAACCGCCTAATGCCCAAAGCAATCTACATAACCAATTACATGATCCAGACAGTCTTCCTCAGAGAATATGGAAGTTCAAGCTGCATTACTTGATCGTCATTCCCGCTCTTATGCTCATATTGATTTTTAAGCTGCTTCCATTTGCTAACGGTATAATTCTATCGGTTGTCGACTACAAAGTTTTTGTTGGCCTATTTGAGAGTTCGTGGGTAGGCTTTAATCATTTTGCCCAATTGTTTAACGATGAGAACTTCCGAAGGGTAATTGTAAATACATTTGTTATCAAAACGGGTTATATACTCGCTAGCGGTTGTATCGCATTCCTTCTGGCGCTTGCTCTGAGCAATATTCGTTACAAGTGGTTGAGAGGGCTGTTCTCGTCTTTATTTCTTATTCCTTTTTTCATTCCTTCTATTGTTTTTGTGTATATTTTCATTTATATACTTTCGATAAGCACATCTCCCTTTCTAACCTCGGGGACTCTGATTTTGGGTGATGAGACATTATTTCGGCCGATCATTGTATTCGTTGAAGTGTTAAAAACATGCGGTATTCCGATCATCATCGCGCTTGCAGCTATAGCCTCGAAGCATGCTTCAGTGAACCGGCAAGAAACGGGGCTTGCAGGCTTCGGGAATAGCTACCTTGTAATGAATGTGATTCCAGCACTGAAAGCGGTAGCCGCTTTTATGGTGCTGCAGCTGTCTGCCATCATGTCCACGGACTATGAGCTCATTAGAAGCTTGCTGAATCCCTTGGTATCGAAGACAGGAGAGACGCTTGACGCTTATATTTTTCAACTAGGTTTTTTGATGATGAACGTAAGTCCTTCCGCTGCTGCGGGCATTTTTCAGTTTGCGGTTCAACTGCTCTTTACGATCATCGCTTATTTCATTGTAAAAAGACTGTTTTTAAAGCAATTATTCAGTAATCACACTGGTGCAGCTGACATTAAAACAACGAATAATGGACGCAGCATAATTGGGATTGTGACAGCTTGCTTATATTCAATCGTTGTAATTTTTTTACTGTATATGCTGTTCATCTATCCGTTTACTGGAGCCGGAGAAGCAAGGCAATCGGTGTGGAGCTTCATATCGTTCTGGAACGTTTTTTCTTATTCAGTCTTTAACTTTGTTGCTGTAATTATATTTTTATTGATGACTGTCACACTGGCTTATCCGCTGACTGTCAAACATTTGCCAGGGCGCAGCTGGTATAAGTTGTTTCTGCTTATCGTCATTTCGATGGGAAGCGGGATGATTAATGAGTACCTATTCG
>NZ_JBFTSN010000617.1:0-2912 GCF_056400045.1 Paenibacillus sp. 01L418 | reverse complement strand
CTCCAATCCATTCTAATCATGCTTTAAAGAGATCTAGGAAAGTACATATGCAAAAACCTTATAAAGCGATAAATCTAGCTGTTAAGTACATGCGAGGACAAAAAAGTGTGTCTAACCGTTTCCGCTAATGAAACACCAGTATTGACGAAAATATAGGAGGCGCCGCGTGCTGCGCATACGCTCTTCAGTTCATTTTGAAAGCCTGCAACTGCACTGCGGTATTCCTGAAGCAGCTTTTGACCTATCGCTACTTCCTTTCCCGTCCCCAACTCGCTGTCAATTAGCTTGAGTTCTCCGCTCAAATCGGGGCTCAACTCATCAGGCGACAATAGATGTACCAGCACAACCTGTTGACCTGCTGCTGTTAATGAAATGAGAGTCTCTTCGATTCCCTGTTCAAACATAGCATCTGTAAGTACCCACGCGGAACCAGAACGTCTCGGCATTGCAGCTGCCGTCTGGAATGGTGCTGCCATGTTAACGAATTTTGTTGCGGCAGAGGAAGAAGAATCGCTATCCCTCTCCAACTGCTGCATGGCATCTGCTAAAAAATGAAAAAGCTTTGATGAAGAAACACGTCCATGCAGCGGCTGCAGCTCCTTAATGATCGTATCACGAAACAAACGCACCGAAATTCGATCATCTCCGCAAAGGGCAATATGCCCTAAGCATGCAGCTAGTCTTAATGCATATTGAAGCTTGTTTGTATCTGAATGTCCAAAAGCCATGGATTGTGATACATCGATGTAGAGGCTAACCTGCAGCTCTTGTTCATCCCAATATTGCCGAATAAAAGCTTTGCCTGTTCGGCCGTAAACATTCCAATCTATTCGGCGGATATCATCACCGGATGAATAAGGCCGATAATCAGCAAATTCTTGCGATCCGCCAAGCGAGCTGGAGCGCCTTTTGCCTGCCAGCAAACCTTTGATGCGGTTACCTGCACGAATACGCATTCGTTCAAGCTCCGTAAGAAAAGATAGATTAGGAAATAATAGCTTCAAAGCTTCCTGATTCGAAAGTCCGGCAGATGGAGAATAGGCATTCTGTAATGAATTTGCTGATTCTTTGCTCACGCTCATCGCGCGGCCTCCACAGCCGTTAAAATGGCTTCGGACATCTGGTCGCTCGACAAGCCCATCGCTTGTGCCTCATAGCTAAGCACGAGTCGATGCCGAAGCACCGGCAAAGCCGTTTGCCGAATGTCATTCCAAGAAATATGAAGCCTTCCAGCTGATAATGCTCTAACTTTACTAACAGCGATAATGGCTTGAACAGCACGCGGTCCCGCTCCGAATCGTACGTATCGTTTAACCTCTTCAGGTGCGTCAGGCTCGCCAGCATGCGACATCATAACAACCTTAACCGCTAAATCAAGCACATCATCGGCGACTAAAATCTGTTTAGCAGACATCTGCAGATCCAATAATTCAGCCGCGGAAAGGACAACCGATACTTTGGGCTGAGTAATTGAAGTTGTGCGGAGCACGATTTGTTTAAGCTCCTCGCGGCTTGGATAATCCACTCCAATTTTGAGCAAAAAACGATCAAGCTGCGCTTCTGGCAGCGGATAGGTTCCCTCTTGTTCTATCGGATTTTGGGTAGCCAGCACAAAAAAAGGTTTTGGCAGCTGATGCGTCTCCCCGCCTGCTGTTACCGTACCCTCTTGCATAGCTTCCAGCAATGCGCTTTGTGTTTTGGGCGTCGCCCGATTGATTTCATCAGCGAGCACTAAATTTCCGAAAATCGGGCCTGCTTGAAACCGATGTGCGGCTGCGCCTTGGGTACCAAAATCTATCAATGTTGTACCCGTAATATCCGAAGGCATTAAATCAGGCGTAAATTGGATACGAGAAAACTGTAAAGAGATGCAATCCGCAACAGTCCGGATCAGCATCGTTTTGCCAAGGCCTGGTATTCCTTCGAGAAGGGCATGACCTCCGGCAAGCAAACACCAGAGCAACTGCTCCACAACGGCTTGCTGACCGACGATGACACGGCCAATCTCTTTTTTCAATGCAGCAATCCGCGCGGCAGCCTCATCTAACTGTGCTTTGGATTCAATCATATCGGATCATCTCCATTATCGGTTCGGTTGAATTTGATCAAAATATTGCTTAACCTTCTCCTGCATACTATCAGGCAGCTGTGAGCGTCCTAGCGATTGCTTCGCTTCTGCTGCATATTCGTTATAGACATCCTCATAAGGACGTGTCGTTCCATCGATCATCGGGGATTGACCGCCATTTACGGTCTGTCCCCCTGTTGATGGACCACCATCCTGCTGTACATTACCGGAGCCCTGCATCGTACGAGGCGTTGTGATCAAATTTCTGCTGCCCGCTCCTGTGCCAGCTCCTGGTCCAGTGCCTGAGGCAGAGCCAGAGCCAGTGCCAGAACCAGATCCAGAGCCAGATCCAGAGCCAGTACCAGATCCAAAGCCAGAACCAGAACCTGAGCCAGTGCCAGTGCCAATGCCAATGCCAGTGCCAGTGCCAATGCCAATGCCAGTGCCAGTGCCGGAGCCAGTGCCAATGCCAGTGCCGGAGCCAGAGCTAGAGCTAGAGCTAGAGCTAGAGCTAGAGCTAGAGCCAGAGCCAGTGCCGGAGCTAGAGCTAGAGCTAGAGCCAGAGCCAGTGCCAGAACTAGATCCAGTACCTAAGGCAGAGCCAGTGCCGGAGCTAGAGCTAGAGCCAGAGCCAGTGCCAGACCCGGAGCCAGTGCCTGAGTCGGAGGCAGAGGCAGAGCCAGTACCGGAGCCAGAGCTAGATCCAGTGCCTGAGCTAGTTCCTGAACCAGAGCTGGAACTAGAGTTAGATTGCGGAGCAGTGCCGGATGCAGCATTAGAGCTAGAGCCAGTGCCGGGCGCAACGCCCGCGGCGCCTTCCGCAGCCAGCTGCTGTGCCAGCTGC
>NZ_JBFTSN010000616.1:0-2920 GCF_056400045.1 Paenibacillus sp. 01L418 | reverse complement strand
GACGATGACTTCGCCTGATTTGTTGGACCAAAAGCTATTTAAAGGGAAAGTCGGCTTCATGATCAGGGATGCGCGCAGGTTGGAGCCGGATTATCAGCAGAAAATGAAAGAAATCAGCGGAGAGGTGCCGGAATGGATCGTTATTCCTCCAATGATAGGTCCTTACGGCGATCAAATCGTAGAGAGAAAATCGTTCCAAGGCAATTCATGGGCCATTTCCAAGAAAGCGGATAAGGACAAAATTATTCGTATCTTGTCCATGCTGAATTATCTCTTTACGGACGAAGAAGCCTATCCGAATTTTGCATACGGAATCAAAGGAATTCATTGGGATGTAGTGGACGGCAAGATCAAAAATAAAACGTCCGAATTATCGAAGGAAATGAAAGAAAAGTACCTATGGGTCGATCATTACAGAATGCCGCGCCGTGGTGACGATGCCGAGTACTTCAGCTTCCAGAATCCTAAGACCGCAGAAGCTTTCGTGAACAATCAGCAATATGTGGGGCCAACGTTGCCTGGAAACTTATTGACCGCAGACCCTAGCGATACCTTGGCAACTGACCGCTCGCGTTTCATTAATGAAAGCTTAGTCAAATTTATGACGGGCAAAGACCCTCTATCCAATTGGGACAATTTCCTCCAAACGTTGGATACCAAGTTTGACATGAAGAAATATAAGGAAACAGCAATCAAGCAATTTAAAGAAGCAGGCTTAATCAAGTAAATGAACGAAGAGAGTGGCTATTCRTAGCCCCTCTCTTTATTGTCATTTTAATACGGACTCAAAAAGGAAGATGCGCAATGCGAAGAAGAATCAGCTTGCCTTTAAAATTATTTTTTATCGTGTTTGCGTTTGTATTAGGCTGCATCATCTTGATAAGCCAATTGTCCTATCGCTATGTCCAAAAGGAAATAAGAACCAATGACATCTTCTACACCAACCAAATACTTGACAAGGTCGATCAGTATTTCACCGTTAATTTTTCCTCCTTCCAGACGATCCTGTTCTCGGTCGAAACATCGGTGAAAGCCAACATAGACAATACGGAAGTAATCAAAAAGCAATTAAGAGAGCTATATGAACTCAACAGTAATTACGTCAGTAATATTTATTTGATCAAAAGCGATTTATCCATTGTAGGCGGAAGCACGCCTACCCGTATTTTCGATGAACCGTTAGCGGAAAGAGAGCCTTTATTTTATGCGGCCGACAAGAACAGAAGGACGACCTTCGTCAGTGATCCTTACAAATCCAAGTATTCCGGCTGGACAGTTACGATGGTTCGATATCTGAATGGCGCTCCGTTTCCGATGGCCATTGCCGTAGATTTGGATCTAAATGCTATTGAAGAAACCTTGTTCAAGATTAATAAGCAGGAACAAATGAATTTGGCTCTGATCACCGCATCGGGTAAGATCATTGCCGGATTTTCGGAAAATAGAGGACCGCTGAATGTTCAAGATCATACGTTTTCAATCGGGGAAACGTCAGCAGAACAAATTCTGGATACGGCAGAAACAACCCTTCAACTGCATACCAAGGACGGCATGCCGGTCTCCCTTCTGAAAAAACCGACGGAGAAATTCAATTGGACCATTATTTCGATCAATGATGAATCACGCTTGAAAGCCGCTTTGTCCAGATTGGAAACCTATTATATCGAGCTTCTAGCCGCAGGTCTTCTCTTAAGTTTGTTCGTTTCTTTTTTTATTGCCAAGTATATAAGGACTCCGCTCTATGYGCTCAAATCAAAAATGAAACGGGTGGAACAAGGCATCCTTACAACGACAATAACGATTAAACGAAACGATGAGTTCGGAGATCTCTCCCGCGCCTTCGACCGTATGCTGCAGCAAATTGTGGAATTGATACGACGAGCGGAGCTTCATAATGAGCTTGAGCGAAAGCTGGAGATTCAAGTGCTGCAGTCTCAAATCAACCCTCATTTTCTGTATAACACGCTTGGTTCGATCAGCAATGTTATTCGTCTCGGACAAATAGAGAAAGTAGATGTGGTGATCGGATCGCTCATTTCATTATTGGAATATGGGATAGATGACGCTTCAGAGAAGGTTTCCCTACATCAGGAATTACGAAATGTAGCGGACTATATCGAGATCCAGAACATCCGGTATAACAGAAACTTCCACTTGATTGAAAATATCGAAGCAGGGTTAATAGATTTCCCAGTTTTTCGAATGCTGCTACAGCCCCTTGTGGAGAATAGTATCTTCCATGGCTATAACGGAGGAGGGATCGAAGGACCGATAACGATTCATGCGTACAGGGAGGGAAGCATCATCATCATCGAAGTCGTTGATCAAGGCGAGGGAATTCCAGCTGATAAAATAAAACATATTTTAGTTTCAGAACCGAGTGATGTGGAAGTGAAAAGGAAAAGAATCGGGTTAAATAATATTCATGGCCGAATTAGACTTCACTACGGAGAACAATACGGGCTCCAAATCGTTAGCATACCTAAGGAAATAACCCGGGTACGCGCCATATTCCCAGCAGACTTGCTAAAAGGAGAAACATAATGGTGAGAAACTATACCTGCTTCATTGTTGACGATGAAGACCTGATCATTCAAAGATTGGAATTGTTTTTTAACGAGCTCTCTCATAGGGATAAGCGATTTGTTCTAGTGGGAAAAGCCAATAATGGGCTGAATGGGATCGAGGAAATTTTAAAGCTTAAGCCGGATATCGTAATATCCGATATCGTTATGCCAAGAATGGATGGAATCTCCATGATTGAGCAGCTAAAGCCGGAGATCCCCCATACCCAATACATCCTTTTGACCGCCTATTCATCCTTTGAATACGCCCAGCGAGCTATTCATGCCAACGTATTGGAGTACATTGTTAAAGTTCCGCTGAAGGAAGCGGATTTAGATCGGGCCTTATCTAAGGC
>NZ_JBFTSN010000615.1:0-2926 GCF_056400045.1 Paenibacillus sp. 01L418 | reverse complement strand
GGGTAAACGTATCATTGAAGCCCTGCATCCCGCCAAACAGCGAGTTGCGTACAACGAGYAGCTCGTCGGAGTGATGCGGATAATACGTCATGCTTTCATACACATTGTCGATAACAAACCGGCCTTCATTACCTGCGACTTCGCAATATTCAATGGGATGCCGCATCGACATGTCGTAGCTGCCGGTCAAGTGGCCAACCGCGCCGGAAGCAAACGTCACATTGACGGATGCGGTCGACCAGCTCTGCCGTCCCGGCGCCTTGGTCATGAACGCTTGAACCCGCTTAATATCACCGGCAAAATACCGCATGACATCGATGGAGTGAGGATGCAGAGCACGCATATGCAGCCATTCCGTATCCTCCTGCGGATTCTGAATCGTTAGCCGCATATTGACAAAGAGAAGGGAGCCTAGCTTGCCAGCTTCCACCAGCTCTTTCGCTTTGTAAGCAGCCGGCGTAAATCGATGATTCAAATTACAAGCGAGCCGGACGCCCCGTTCCCGGGCGGCAGCAACCAGCGTCCTCGCTTCCTCAATTCGATTAGAAATCGGCTTTTCTACATGGACGTCCTTGCCAGCATCGATCGCAATCATCGCGGGTTCAAAATGGTGACTGCCCTTCTCAACCCCCGCTGTCGCTACGACGACTAGATCGATCTGTTCTTTAGCCAGCAGCTCTCTCAGGTCGGTATACGCAGGAACGCCATGTTCAAGACCAGCTGCCTCCGCGCGTTCTGGCATCAGATCACAGACAGCCGCAAGCTCCGTATCTGGATGCTGCCGATAAGCGCGGCAATGGATTTTCCCAATATGATTGACACCAACGACAGCAACCCGAATCATTTGGATGCCGCCTCCTCCTTGGATTGAAGGGAGCGCGCGCCAATAATATTGCCGATATGCAGTGACTGGTATGCCTGCTCAGACGAGGTGAACGTCTGGCCTTTGCCATGCCAATTCAGATTCGTATAGATCGGATTCGTACGACCCGTCTGCTCTTCACGTTTTGCAATATGGTCCTCCATCCGCTTCGTAAGCAGTGCCACAACTTCCGGCTGCAGTTCTGCCACATTGTTGTTTTCTTCTGGATCTTGGATCAGATTGTACAGCTCTACCTCCGGCTTAAAATGGAAGTCCGGCTCAAGCGRGCGGATCAGCTTCCATTCCGGTGTGCGCCAGCCGTGCTTGCGCATCCACGTGCATTCCGTCAGATACAGCTCGCTTATCCGCTCTGAATCTTCGCTCACAACCGGCTCAAGCAGACTGCGGCCGTCGAAGGAAATGCCGCTGTCGATGCCAATCAATTGCAGCAGCGTTGGCATAATATCCGAGATGACCGACACATCCTGAGCCCGTTTTCCCGCAGGCAAACGTCCCGGAAACTTAATAATAAGCGGCACAACAAGCGTACAGTCATAGAGGCCGTGATGATCAAAATAACAGTCGTGCTCATACAGCGTCTCGCCATGATCCGACGTGATAACGACAAGTGTCTCTTCCTCTAAGCCCAGTGCGTTCAGCTTCTCGAAGATGCCTTGGATACAAGCATCCATATAAGCGATTGCGCCATCATATTGCGCGCCAACATAAGCTTCATCCGTGACGCCTTCCGGAATCCATGACTTCAAGAAGTCGGCGAACGGCTTAAAATTATAAACCGGCTCCATGGAGTCGTTGGCTGGGTCCTTCTCGTCCTTGCCGTAGAACATCCGCTCGAACGGCGCAGGCGGCAAATATGGTGAATGCGGATCCATATGCCGCATGAACAGCAGGAACGGCTTATCTTCTGCCGCCAGCCGCTCCAGCTCTGGAATAGCGACATCGTTTAGATTTTGCGCCTTAGGCGTACGTCCCGACTCGTCAGGCACCCAAGATTCATAATCGAGATACGTATGGAAACCGCGCGATGATGGATTGCCCGAGAAACCGACACATGATGTGTTATAGCCGTTCTCCGCAAGCAGCTCAGGCAGCGTCTTCACGTGACTGCCAAGCGGTCCTTCGTGGCGCAGCGCCACAACGTCGGTTCCGAACACATCCATACCCGTCAGCATCGATGCATAAGCCGGCGTTGTCGGAATGCCCGGGCTGAAATGTTTCTCGTATAGAACGCCCTCGGCAGCAATTTTATCCAGATGCGGAGTAGTCAGCCTCGAATAACCATACGCACTCATATGATCCCGACGAAGGCTATCTATGCCGAACAATAGAATATTGGGTTTCTTATTAGTCATTTTGAAATCCTCCTTTTGGATGAAAATAATGCTTTTATCGTGCGTTCAGCTGTTTAAGAACCGCATTTAGATAGCCATACGACTCAGCGGCTACGATGGATACCTGCGCAAGCGTATGCTCAGGTGAAGCACCAATGACCTCAACGACGACCGGTCCGTCGTAACCTCCATCCACCATCGCTTTGCAGTAGCCATATAGATCGATGTCGCCCCGTCCGCACGCCTGAAGCATGATCGGTCCAGGTCCCTGCTCCCGTCCTTTGCAGTCACGGATATGAACATGCTTTACGCGACTAAGCACAGCGGGCAGCGCCTTCTCCGCATTTTCGCCGGCACGGTGGATATGGCTCGGGTCCATGTCGATGCCGAACGCTGGGGAGATGATCGACTCCATCGCCCGCAGCGTGGTCGGCGTATTGTGAATGGCATTGCCGACATGTGCTTTGACGCAGAGCGTGATGCCAAACGAAGCCGCTCTCTCTGCCATCCGCGCAAGCATCTCGATAGATGCCTGCAGGTCTTCTTCGACTCCCAGCTTTCCGCCAGGACCAACGTTTACGATTGGAATACCAATTTCAGCGGCAGCTTCGAACGCTGGGAGCAGCCGCTCCTCATTGAGCGATGCCACCTCAGTCGATAGAAACGTTAGGCCGTTTTCCTGCACAATCGCCTGCAGCTCACTCTTCTGCTG
>NZ_JBFTSN010000614.1:0-2941 GCF_056400045.1 Paenibacillus sp. 01L418 | reverse complement strand
TGTTCAATATTAAGTTCACTCATCGCTTTTCCGAAGCTAGAGAGTGGCTGGGTATCACCGGCAAGTTCTTGTTCCACGGAGAGCTTCTCATTAGGCGAACGAAAGATGGTGTGCCGATCACTATAAAGTCCAAGAGGTAAACCATAATGGTTAATGCCTTGCTGCATAACCAAGGAGTAGCCTTCACGGCATTCATGAGGACGAAATATAGCGCCTACGACGATGCTCGTGGCATCGTCAATCGCAGCATGAAGTGCAAAGGTAGGAGCTCGTTCTTCAAGCCATTTAAACGGCGTAGCATCAATTTGCCATAACATGCCAGCTTGGGCTCTGCGTTGGCGTGGCTGATGGGCCTTGCTGCGGCGTCTTTGCTTTGCACGTTTAAGGCCTTTATCCAGTAAAACTCGTCGTACGCTGGAAGGACTGAGATGAATATCTTCATGTTCTTTCAACAGTTCTGCAAAGTGACAACTATTGCTGCCTAAATATTTGGTTGAATATAAAGAAGCAGCACGTTCTTTTACTTCGTCGTTTAGTGCATGTTTGGGCTTCTTCCCTCGATTCTGGTGTGAAATGCCCTTTGCTCCTTCTGCTTGGTATTTTTTCTTTAGTCGGATAAGCTGTCTTTCAGACAGCCCCAATGAAATTGCTCCTTCTTTATTTGTCATATGTCCATCCATCACTTTTTCTACCACTAAAACCTTCTTCATCTCTGCTCTCGTCAATGTCATGATCTCCTGTTCCATAGTGACATTATCTCAGAACAGTTACAGGGTGACATTATCACAGAAGAATAACATTTATTGAGGAAACAATTGACACATTATTCTTTCGATGTTAGTATTTCCCTCTCAAAACTTGCGCGGAGGTAAAAATAGTGATTACAGTTCATGGGATAAGTAAATCGTATCAGGTTGCTAAACGCTCTTCAGGCGTTAAGCAAGCAGTAAAGGCATTATTCAAAAGGGAATACAAAGTTGTGGAAGCGCTTAACGATATTTCTTTCACGATTGAGCCGGGTGAAATTGTAGGGTACATCGGACCTAACGGGGCGGGCAAGTCAACGACCATTAAAGTGATGAGCGGCATTCTTGTGCCAGACAGCGGTACATGTACGGTCATGGGTTATACGCCGTGGAAGGATCGGGTCGCGTATGTGAAGCATATTGGTGTTGTTTTCGGTCAGCGTTCTCAGCTGTGGTGGGACGTGCCAGTCATCGATTCCTTTGATCTGCTGCGGGATATTTATAAGGTGCCAGAGCAGGAGTATCAAAGCACATTAGCATTGCTTACAGAAACGCTTGAGCTGCAGGAAATTATTCAGATGCCAGTAAGACAGCTTAGTCTTGGACAAAGGATGCGCTGCGAAATTGCGGCTTCCCTGCTGCACAGCCCAAGTGTGCTATTTCTGGATGAGCCCACAATTGGCCTCGATGCCGTATCCAAAATCGCTGTGCGCCGCTTCATTAAGACGATAAATGAAGAGAAGGGCGTTACGATCATTTTGACCACTCATGACATGAATGATATTGAAGCGCTGGCGAACCGGATTATTCTCATCGGCAAAGGAAAGCTGCTTTATGATGGCAGCCTAAGTGCGATACGCAGCCAGTTCGGAACACAAAAAACGATAACCGTCGTATACAGCCACCGGGCTGAGCCGCTTGAGATTGCTGGTGCTGTCGTTGAAGAATGGTCACCTGAGCGAGCTGTGCTAAGCGTCAATACAGCTCAGGTTGTCATAAGCGATGTGCTCATCCGTCTGTCTGAGCAGGTGGAGCTTCTCGATGTCACGATTGATACCTTGCCTATTGAAGATATGATCGTTCAGCTGTATAAGGAGCATCAAATATAATGAAAGCGTATATTTCGGTATTTAAGCTGCGTCTCACATACGGATTGCAATACCGTACCGCAGCGCTGGCGGGAGTTGCGACTCAATTTTTTTGGGGTTTCATTATCATTATGGTGTTTGAGGCGTTTTATAGCGGGACAACGACTCCGCCTCCAATTTCATTGAAGCAGCTTATCACATATGTATGGCTGCAGCAGGCTTTTCTTTCGTTCGTTATGTTGTGGTTCCGTGACAATGAGTTATTCGGACTTATAACGACAGGCAATATTGCTTATGAGCTTTGCAGACCTAGCGGCATATACGGATTATGGTATGCCAAGCTTATTGCACAGCGGCTCTCGAGTGCCATTCTAAAAAGTATCCCTGTTTTGATAGTAGCTTTTTTTCTGCCAGAGCCTTACCGGATGCCGCTGCCAGAAGATCCAGCAGCCTTTGTTTTGTTTATCGTTGCATTATTGCTTGGACTGCTTATGATTGTTGCCCTTTCTATGTTGATGTACATATCCGTGTTCGTTACGCTTTCACCGGCTGGCTCGCTGCTTATGTTTGGTGTGATCGGCGAATTTCTGGCAGGCATGGTTATACCCGTGCCTCTTATGCCCTCATGGCTGCAAAATATTGTATATGTACTGCCGTTTCGATGGACAGCGGATTTCCCATTTCGGGTTTACTCGGGACATATTGCTAAGGAAGAAGCGCTCATCGGCATCGGTGTTCAACTGGTTTGGTTTGTTGTACTAGTGGGCTTAGGCAGGCTGGCAATGGCAAAAGCATTACGTAGAGTTGTTGTGAATGGAGGGTAACCCATATGAGATTGTTCGGTAAATATATTTTGATCATGTTTAAGTCGCAAACGCAGTACCTTACCTCATTTTGGCTGCTCTCCTTAGGTCAATTTTTTGTGCCATTTTCTGTTTTTGCAGGATTATATTTTATGTTTGAGCGATTTGGCCAAATTGAGGGTTGGAATTTTCAAGAAGTAGCGTTATGCTTTTCTATTATTCATATGTCATTTGCGATTAGTGAATGTTTTGCACGCGGTTTCGATTCGTTCTCTACGTTGGTCGTTAATGGAGATTTTGACCG
>NZ_JBFTSN010000613.1:0-2972 GCF_056400045.1 Paenibacillus sp. 01L418 | reverse complement strand
AATCAGGGTGTCGTAGGTTCGAATCCTACATGACTCACCATTTTTTAATCTCGGATGCGCGCGTATGGCGGAATTGGCAGACGCACTAGACTTAGGATCTAGCGGGCAACCGTGGGGGTTCAAGTCCCTCTACGCGCATCATAGTACGACAAATGAAGTCTTGCTTAGCAAGGCTTTTTTTGTTGTTTAAAAGTAGGAAATGATACTCAAATGAGATGTTTTTGAGCTATTTTTTTGTCAAAGGAGTTAGCCTCGTGTACAATAAAAACAGCTAAGGGAGGACATATATGAATTTTTCCGTCACCTTTTTTACAAATATAAGCATTCTCATCACTTGTGCTTACCTTTTTAACCTCCTATATAAGAATTTTCTAAACCGAGCTTCCTCCAATGTGAAAAATAGTTTGTTGATTGTCACTTTTATTTTATCCGGCTGGCTGACGATGATGGTTGGTGTAGAATTAGGTAAGGGGCCCTTATTCGATTTGCGCGGCGTACCTATTATTTTTGCAACATTAGTGTTCCGAGATCCGCGCCATGTTTTTATTATTGGACTTGGTATCTCTGCTTCAAGATTTTTTGTCAATGGAATAACACCAAGCTCACTAACGGGATCAATTAATATCGCTATTATGGGACTCGTCGCTGCGGGGCTCGTCATGCTTTACGAACGACGCCAGTTATGGGGCTATCGTAAGAAGGCAACGATTTCTTTGCTCACCATCAATATTGTACAGGTAACTGGTATCGCGATCTTTGGCGCTCTGTCTCGTGAGTTGTACTTGAAGCAGATTATGCCTTTTACGCTGCCTCTTTCTATTTTGCTTGGTGCCTTATTCTTATTTATTATTAATGATTTTTATAAGGAACAGCTCCAAGCGGACGAGCTGCGCGACAATAACTTGCTTCTAATGGAGCAAACGAAGGAGCTTGAAGACAAAGCGATACAAATCATGAAGTCATCCAAATACAAGTCGGACTTCCTCTCTAATATGTCTCATGAGCTTCGGACACCTCTTAATAGTATCATTGTCCTCTCAGAGCTCATTCGTGAGAATACGGCCAGCCAGGAACACAATGAGAATTTTGAGTATGCAGATATGATAAACAGCTCTAGTAACGAATTGCTGCGAATCATTAATGACATCCTTGACTTATCCAAGATGGAAGCAGGGAAAATGGATATCAACTGGGGAGAAGTGTCCGTCGAGGATGTTACGCAGCTGGTATACCATGAATTTGCCCATTTAGCTGAAAAGAAGCAGCTAAGCTTCGAAGTTTTAATAGATGAAGAGGCTCCTCAAATGCTAGTATCAGATGGGCAAAAGCTGAGCCAAATTATTCGCAATCTATTAAACAATGCTATTAAGTTTACGGATAAGGGCGATGTCGCTTTGCACGTATACAAGGATAAGCTTACTGACTGCATTGTATTTGTTGTAAAGGACACCGGTATTGGGATAGATGAGGACAACCAGCAGCGAGTCTTTGATACATTTTCACAAGAGGACAGCACGATTCAGCGGAAATATGAAGGAACTGGATTAGGGCTTTCTATTTGCATACAGCTTACCAATCTACTTGGCGGCAAACTTGCGCTTAAAAGTACAAAGGGAGTTGGAAGTAAGTTTGCACTAAGTGTGCCGTTATATCCTACAACGAAATAGGATAGCTGCTTCGATTGGAACCGCAAATCGCTTTCGACTAGGTTGGAGAGTAAGTTTCTATATAAAGAAATGAGTTGTTAGATTCGACTAACAGCAAGGAAGGTGTAGTTAGGCAAATGCCTTCCTACACCTTTCTTTATGGATTTAGCGAGGTATCCATATTTGTATAAATAAGAATGGCATCTCTTAGAAATACAGCAGCACCGGGCAGGTTTTTATCATAATAGGCTGTAAACCTTTCATCATCTACATACATTTGAGCAACACCCGCATGTGCTTCTTTGGTATAGCTGCCCCAATAAAAACTTAGCCATTGTCGATGGAGATCGGCTGCTTTCTGTGCTAACTGACCAGCGGGATCACCAGTTGCAAAAGCTTCCTCAAGCACGCTTATGACCTCGGCCCCTAACTTTTCGATTTCAGTGTGCTGTTCTTTAGTCATGTTTTTGATTATTTGGTTAGAGAGATCCACCTGCTCGTTTCCGTACTTTTCTCTAATCTCTTTACCAAAGCTCTTCTCATTCTCATTAACGAGCTGCTGCTTAAAACCTTCGAATTTCTCTTTATTCTCCATTATTATTCTCCCTTCTTTTTGAGCTAATGTTTTGTCGACATTAGCGATAAGCTGATCTAGCTGAACTCTTTTCTCTAAAAGCTTTTGTCGATGCTGCAGCAGTGCCTTCTCACCGTCAAAGGAAGGTGATGTCACGATGGCCTTGATTTCCTCTAATCCGATTCCAAGCTCTTTGTAAAATAGAATCTGCTGCAGCCGATCAACCTCCGCTTGCCCATAAATGCGATAGCCTGAAGAATTCAACCGTGCAGGTTTAAGCATGTCGATCTCATCATAATAACGCAGCGCACGTGTACTAATTCCAGCTAATCGACCTAGCTTTTGTATGGTATATTCCATGTGTTCACCTCCTGACAACATCATCGTACACCTTCACGCAACGTGAAGGTCAACTGTTTTTTTATAACGCAAGAGCAATAGTAAAGGATTTAACCAGTGTGGAATTGGAGGATGAACTAATGTCTTTCATGTAATTATTCTGTTTATTGAAGTAAGTAAACTCTATTCACAATTAACGAGGAATTGTTGTATAGCCGAGAATGCTATTGTTGAAAATAATGTTATCCAGCGATGGAGAGCGATATAGCATTATAAAATGGATGGAAAGCAGTTATGATTGAGAATGTTAAAGAGTTGTTCATTTGCGCTGTAAACGATATCCATTTATAATTAATGTTATTCTTCTTCTTTAAAGATGGAATCATGTATTTACATGCTTTATTGTAGTAAAC
>NZ_JBFTSN010000612.1:0-2978 GCF_056400045.1 Paenibacillus sp. 01L418 | reverse complement strand
CGATAATTTCAGCTGTATAGAAGCCAGGAGTATTATATGTGTTATACATAAACTCATAGTCTGTATTATTGGGTAGTACTGTACTCAAGTTTTCGGTGAATTTCCACGTATAGCCATTCAAACCTTTTGATCGATTAATAAGCGATGACTTTTCACCTGCAATGATAGTTGAAGGTTGAAATTCAATGTCCGCTATTAAATCAGGCTTAGGTGTAGGCGTTGGTTCTGGTGATGCTGAAGGAGTCGGAGTTGGTACTGCTTTATTGGCCACATTTATTATAAGCTCCGCCCACTCAGATACCTTTTTAGCGCTATTTGTTACGCGCAGCTCCACCACATATTTTCCTTCAGCTGCAAAGTCTTTGGCAGCTGGCTTGGTCGCTATCGTTTTACCTGCCGGATTCTTATATTTCCATTCTCGTATCGTGATAGCTTCCTTCCCTGGTGAATAAGAGAGTTTATCATCAAGTTTTGGATCTGCTGAAGGCTTAATTGTTATCTCTGGCTCGGTGCGATGATCTCCCTCAACGTGTGATATGATGGCCATTGGTGTGGTCGGCTCATTTAGCTTATTGACCATAATTTGAAATGCTTTTGTATTGTTAGTTTCATCTGTTTCCGTAATCTGGCCATTAAAG
The DNA here is from genome assembly GCF_056400045.1 of Paenibacillus sp. 01L418. NCBI lineage: Bacteria > Bacillati > Bacillota > Bacilli > Caryophanales > Paenibacillaceae > Paenibacillus > Paenibacillus sp. 01L418. The sequence continues at coordinate 2,340 of NZ_JBFTSN010000612.1, read as the reverse complement.
TCAGCCTTGGCCGACAACTTCTTAAGACCACTAGTCGCAAAGCTCGTACTAAATGTTACTGTGGAGCTTGCACCAGGAGCAAGGTTACTTATAGGCTTTGTAGGTTCAGGAGAACTGCCAAATAGGCCCACAACGAAGGAGCCGCTATTTTTATTTCCATTATTTTTGACGGTGACAACGATTGAGGTAGCTTGGTTCACATAGACCGCGTCGGGGTGTACGACCTTCGTTACTTCCAAATCGATTGTCTCTGGAATGACATTTATATMAAGTGTTTTCATAGGTTTTATTGTAAAGATTTCATACCACCAAGAACCGTCCGTCCATTCGCTCCACATTTGGACAACACCAGGAGTGAAATCAGTTGGCTTTTGTTGAATAATAGCGTAATCGAGCAATGTGTCGCTAGTCCAGCTTGCACCTTTGAGTGCATTATAGCTTGTTATAAAATTAGAAGAGTAAGATGGTTTGTTGTAGGGATCTACCATTTTAGATAACCACGCTGGAGCTTCAGGATTACGTGTAAAATCTATAGATTCTTTCAACCCTCTACGTTGGCCTTCAGGTTGAGCCCATGGCTTTTTAATCCAATTTTTCGCTACGCTGCCGGTTGCACTAGAGTCTGGTGGGAATCTCCAGTTCCTATAAACAGATCCGCTCGCATCCCAACCAAGATAACGATATTGTCCAGTCTTCTTGTCCGTCTCATTACCTGAAACTTCAGAAGGACTACCGTATACAACAACTGATTCACCTATGTTCAATGAATTAAGCAAATACTTTTCGTTAAGGGCTTTACAGTTTGAGCTCATTTTAGGAATTTTATAAACGCTTATTATCCCTTCAGCCTTTGTTCCGTAGCTTGGAGGAGATGGACATACCCCCGCCTCAACTCTCTGAGGTTGAAATGGTATTGAAGTAACAGTAACGACAACAAGCAACAAAAAAAGCAACTGCGCTCGCAGCTGCTTTCGAAATATTATTTTCATTTTTACTTAGCCTCCTATCCAAAATACAACACCGACATTATCGTTCGCTTTATACACTAGAAAACTACGTCCATCATATGTCGTTTTAATTGAATTTTTACCTTCAACAAATTTCATTCCATCTACTTTAATATAATTGGAATACGCCTTTTCATAAGATTGTGGATAGTACTGTTTTAAAAGATCCTTAAGCAAAGCTTTTACATCGGAAGATGGTTCATCAACATTTATTGTAGTTCTTTTTAATTCTGCATCATACTCGATCCATACATTATGATCCTCAAAAACATCTGATCCTTTTAAATTTACACCAACAGCTCCACGACTAATCGTAGTATGCCCTTTGAAACTAGGCAAAGATTGAATCAATGCATCAAGCTCTTTGTCTGTTTTAGGATAAGCAACCGGCTTAACTTGTGGATTTTTTGCCTTAAGAGTATTAGAGATCATCAGAACAGCTTCAGCTCGTGTTGCATTCTTGTCGCCACCCATTGTCCCATCTGGATAGCCCTTCAAAATCTCATTCTGTTTCGCAATTGCTAGGTAGCCTGACTTTACCCCATCCGCATCCTTGCCAAGCGCTCTAACTGTCATACGGGCAATCTCTTCACGAGTGATTTTCCGATTAGGCTCGAATTGTGATTCCTTATATTCATTCACCTTAATGATGGATTGTTTTAGACCTGTAGAGATCGATGCACGAAACCATCCTTTATCGTCGATGAAAGGTGTGTCTTGATCCTCTAACTTGTATTTCATCGCGGCTACCAACGATTTTGTAAACTCAGCACGAGTAATATTATCGTTAGGTTTAAAGCTTGTTGCACTATAACCATTAATCCAACCTTGACTCACTGCAGTATCGATCTCTGATTTTGCCCAGTGTGACTTTGTATCTGTAAAAGCAGCTGCAGCTGCTACGGTCTGCGACGCAAGCAATACTGTCACAAACGTCATGATTACGGCTAGCTTCATTTTTTTCATTGGGATCACTCCTATTTTCTATTTACCAAAATTAATCAATCTAGTTATCTAACTATTTTATCGACATTCTTGTTTTCTTATTAAACCCTTCACTTCCTTTCTTATAAAAATGTCATCTACTACCGATATGGATGACTACAAGCATCAAATCTACACTCTTTAAAGATATCAATTCTAGAGGTTAATAAAGTTAGCAAATCGTATGCAAAAAGTATGATTATTATAAACAAACCACTTCGATTATCGTTCCCGTTCCTCCACACGTTCCGCACATAGCGCATCCTCCTTCCTAAATATGGGTTATGAAAATTCGTATTCATTATGTTGTAACGCAATATCGTCGAACTGCGACACATTACTCCTTACT
>NZ_JBFTSN010000611.1:0-2981 GCF_056400045.1 Paenibacillus sp. 01L418 | reverse complement strand
ATATATGTAAATATAAAAGGAGACTTACATTTAAAATGAAACAGGTTAACCCTTTGCTTATCATTATTTTGGCTTTAGGCGTATTCGGTATTATTACAACGGAAATGGGGATTATAGGTGTTTTACCCCAGGTAACTCAAAAATTTAATATATCGACCTCACAGGCTGGATGGCTTGTAAGTATATTTGCTCTCGTCGTTGCTATCTCAGGTCCATTCCTGACATTACTCGTATCCGGTATTAATCGTAAAGTCATTCTATTAACCACTTTGCTTATTTTTGCAATTTCGAATATGGCTTATGCTTATACGACCCAGTTCGATGTGATGCTAGTTTTTCGTTTTATCCCTGCTATTTTTCATCCCGTCTTTTTTTCGGTTGCCCTTGTGACCGCAGCCAAGCTTGTCCCTCCGGAAAAAAGCAGTAAAGCGGTCACAAAGGTTTTCGCCGGAATCACGGTGGGGTTTGCTTTTGGCGTGCCTTTGACATCTTATCTCGCGGAGAAGATTTCGTTAGAAGTCGCTTTCCTGTTCGGAGCTGTTGTAAGCATGATTGCCTTTGTAGGGATACAAGTTTGGCTTCCTTCCATGCCTGTTAAGGAAAAAATGTCTTATGGCAAGCAGCTTGGCATATTACGTAAACCTCAATTGTGGTTAAATATCGTGACCGTTATTTTTATCTTTGCAGCTATGTTTTCTGTGTACAGCTACTTTGCTGAATATCTTGTGCAAGTAACACATATGAACGGGTCAGGAATCAGCATCATGTTGATGGTCTTTGGTATCATCATGATTTTCGGGAATTTTTTATTTGGGGGCTTTGTTCATAAAAGCATTACAAAGACCGTCATCATGTTTCCTCTGCTATATGCGGTAATTTACTTATTCGCTTATTATCTGGGATCTTATCTCATTCCGATGGTTGTTATCGTAATCATTTGGGGGGTAGTGCATTCCGGCGGGCTTATTGTCAGTCAAGCATGGTTAACGACCGAGGCGAAAGAAGCTCCCGAATTCGGCAACAGCTTGTTTGTCTCATTTTCCAATCTTGGAATTACTGTAGGGGCTTCTATCGGTGGTTGGTTTATTTCTCACTTGGGAATACATCAACTCATCTGGAGCGGAATTATGTTTACATTGCTTGCTTTCGTATTGATTATGGTAAAAATAAAAATTTCCAAATCGAATGCAGAGGAAGTAAACGTGCGTTAAACTAATGGGACACGATAGTTCAATAAAAACATAGAAGCAGCCAATCATAATGATCGGCTGCTTTACTCAAGTACATTAAATGCTGAAGGAATCCATCAATCGTTTACCGATTTCATAAGCAACTCGGCTCGTTACAGCATTGCCTGCCATTTTATATAATTGGGAATCGCTTATCCCATATCCTTTGAGTGTATAAAACCAATCGTCCGGAAAAGACTGCAGTCGAAAACATTCAAGAGGTGTTAGTTTGCGAATACGATAACCATCATAGATTCCATGTTTGTCCTGTGCTGTTAGCGTAAAAGATGGTTCCCCTGGCTCCTTAAATCGACGTCCGTTCTGCCTTTTCTCTTCGCGGTCAGGTGTTAATACAGCCATGGGTTCCATGACCCCTGTWCGMGCTTGATTGGCTCCTAATCCTTTGAAATAACTTGCATCTAAACAAGCWGCTTCYCCTGYTTCGTTGACASCTGTCTTTTGTGATACATTAACTAAAATTTTGTTACCTTCACCCTTATTCGTTGTAAGTGTCGGCGCTAGTCCGTTTGCWGMAATKACTTGGCCATTCATACCTCTTCYGCTYGGATTTACATTTCCAGCGATCATRACCYTAGAAGCTATTGTTTTAGAGTCTTTAGCAGGCTTGTTGTTTTCTYCTCTGAAAGGAAATATTTTTCGTYCACTTGATCCTCTAAGACTTGCGACAMTGAAGACWCGTTCTCTGTTTTGTGGCACATAGGCCGAGCTGTTAAGCACAYACCACTCCCCCACGTACCCCAACTCATCCARCGTTCCGATGATAGTCTCGAACGTTCTCCCTTTGTCATGAYTGAGGAGTCCTGTGACRTTTTCAAGGAGTATAAATTCAGGTTTGAAAATAGATGCGAACCTGATGATCTCAAAGAATACTGTCCCTCTAATAGCGTCGTTAAATCCTTCACGCTTTCCAGCAATGGAGAAAGCCTGGCAAGGAAATCCGGCAACGATTCCTTGAATTGGTCCTCGTTCTCTTCCAAGAAGTCGAATATGGTCATCTGTGACGGATCTGACATCATAAGCACTCCACATCCTTTCGTTCATTATCATCGCTATATACAGGAGTATCATCTACAAAAGAATATCCCCCAGAGATATTAAGATCGGAATGATTCGCAATTCCTGTATCCAAAACCGCTATCTTTACGCCATGGCCAGCAAAACCATTCTCAGTACTTAAATCAGCACCAATAGAATGTGTACCCCATGAAGTAATTTGTCTTGAAAATAAGTCATAGAGTGAAGACATAATCACTTAATACCACTATTCTTCTATTTATTGATCACATACTCTATTAAAGTAGCATTTAACAACAGTGGCACTATAGAGTTATTAAAATCGCTCACATTAACCATTCATTTTCACTTGGACTGCGCTTAACCCCTCTGAAAAAGAATTGACTAGGGTCACTTGATTTAGAGTACTAATTAATTCTCCATTGGTGTTGATCAGTTGAAAATTCTTTTCAGTTACAAAAGCCCTACCCTCTGAAAATGGAGAAGCATCTTTAAATTTTGGTTCAATTACAAACTCGCCATTTGGCTTGATATACCCCCATTTCTTATCTACCTTAGCAGGAGCAAGATTTTCAGCAACAAAGTTTTCTACATCATTAAAGGTAGGATCTATCACCATTTGTCCGGTTTTATCTATAAAGCCATATCTTTTACCAACCAAAACCGATGCTAAACCTCTATGGAAGCCTTCCGTATATTTAAAGCGCAATGGAATCT
>NZ_JBFTSN010000610.1:0-2992 GCF_056400045.1 Paenibacillus sp. 01L418 | reverse complement strand
CACTTGGCCATCGCAGCCGCGACCTGCGCCAATTCCGATAATCGGAATGGAAAGCATTTCGCTGATCATTGTAGCGATTGGTTCAGTTACTAGTTCAAGAACGATACTGAAAGCACCTGCTTCTTCCAGCGCCTTCGCATCTTTCACTAGCTGCTCCACTTCGGCATCTAATTTACCTTGCACTTTGTACCCGCCAAGCTGATGAACCGATTGTGGCGTCAGGCCGATATGCCCCATAACAGGTATGCCTGCTTTGACAAGCGCGGATACATCAGATGCAATTTCAACGCCACCCTCCAGCTTTACAGCCTGAGCACCGCCTTCTTGCATAATTTTCGCAGCATTGCGCAGTGTTGCTTCACGTCCAATGCCATAAGTCATGAAGGGCATATCAGCAACGATAAACGTTTGCTGGGCACCCCTAGCAACTGCTCTTGTATGATAAACAATGTCATCAATGGTTACCGGGATGGTAGTCTCATATCCAAGTACAACGTTCCCGAGTGAATCTCCAACCAAAATGACATCAATTCCAGCTTCTTCAGCAAGCTTGGCTGAAGGATAATCGTAAGCTGTCAAAACGGAAATCGCATTGCGGTCCTGCTTCATCTTCTTAATTTTTGTAATCGTCAGTCGTTTCCTCATCAGCTTTCATCCTCCCGTTCAATGATAGGATAAACACAAAAAAACCTTTTAGCCGCTGCCAAAAAGGTCCCCAAACTGAAAAGGAAACGTTTGCTTGTTGTGCTTCCTTCTGTCTCGGTCCCTACGGCTCAGAGCAGAGTGTGCATTCCCAACCATTTACATCGTATTTTTTATCATCAGTGCAGCTTCCTTAGAATACCGCCTGATGACTTTAGTTTACCAAACTTTCTTCATTACGTAAACGACTTGTAATGCGTTATAGAGGTTCGCCCATCTCTGCAGAGAAAACAGGCTTAATGGAGCCGTCCTCCAGTTGAATGCGAATAGCTCCGCTCTCTTCTAGTCCAATCGGAACTCCAACCAATTCGCCTTGTGGGGTTGTAAGGCGCACCGTTTTGCCCAAAGATACGGACAAAGCTTCCCATAACGTTACAATCGGGCTAAAGCCTTGCTCCTGATAGAGGAAATACAACTGCTCCCATTCCTTCAGAAAATCAGCAATAACTTCTTCTCTTGACCATTTTTGCTGACCGCTGATGCGAAGTGATGTTGCTTTCTCCAGCAATTCCACTGGGTAATCAGCTTCTTCTAGATTTACGCTAATACCTATCCCTGCAATAACATATCGAAGTCTTTCGTCTTCTGCTGCTGATTCAAGCAAAATACCGCTAATTTTTTTACCTTCAATTAGCAAATCATTGGGCCATTTAATTCCAATTGGCAGCCCAGTTAAACGCTTCAGGCTGCGGCATAACGCTACCGCTGTCAATAAGGTAAGCTGCGGTGCAAAATGAATCGGTACGGAAGGACGCAGCACCATGCTCATCCAAATGCCTTTGCCGCGCGGCGAGATCCATCCTCGTCCCATTCGGCCGCGGCCTTTAACCTGCTGCTCAGCAACGAATAAGGTACCCTCCAAGGCGCCTTCTTCTGCTGCAGCACGAGCAAGATTTTGAGTGGATTCCACCGTTTCAAAATATTGAATATGCTGTCCAAATATGTTGCCTTGCAGCTGATTTTCAAGTTTCTCTACAGACAGCATGTCCGGTATGCTTAGAAGTCGATAACCAAGACGTCTTGAAGCTTCAAATTGATAACCAGCCGCTTCAAGCTTGCGAATATGCTTCCATATCGCTGTTCTGCTGACGCCGAGCTCTTGGCTAATGTTTTCTCCGGACACATATTCACCTGGTTTGTCTACAAACAATTGAAGCAAGAGCTCCTGATTCATCTGCGCGTGCCTCCTAAAATAATGCAAAACAATCTGCTGTGAATGTTATTGTTCATCGCTCGAGCGACGCTTGCTCAAGCAAAACATTTCGTTCATTCTCAATCTCACCGAGTGCTGTTAGCAATAGTAATTTGCTTAATGTTTCACTAACCCATGGTCCAGCATCTCGTTGCAAATGATTTGTTAGATCCTTGCCGGTCACTTTAAGCTGCTTAAGTGATGAAACGGTCAATAAATCAATCCAGTTCTCCAAACGTCTTAGAAACGCAGCAGTGAAGGCTAGCTCTTGCTTCTCTAGCGTTCGCATAACATGAATCCATTCGCCGCAAATCCCTTTTCCATAACGAATGACAAGGCTTAACCAGCTCGAGTGAAGCTCACGCTCATTAGTTTGCGTCGAGACAACTAGCATTTCTTTATGTATCGCTACAATTGTACTTATGGTCTTACTGCGCGTATTTGAAAATTTCAACACTTGCAGCGCCTGCTGCGCTGCCTCAACAGATAAATGCAACCCTATTGACAGTGCCGCCCAGCGAGAATCAACAGCTGTCAGCTCATGCAAGCGAGAATAAATCGTTTGTGCTTGGTCTCCGTGTCCCATCTCTTTCAGCGATAACAATGTTTCTTCATGGAAGGACTCCTTCAAATGAAACAAAAGTCCGCTTGCGGCAACAAAATGCAGCGCTCTTTGCGGAGCAGTTCCAGCTACCATTTTATCTAGCTCGACTTGCACACGCTCCATCGCAATATAATTTAACAGCTCGCGATAACGAATGACTGCTTTCCATGTTCGCAGCGAAGGAGTGAGCCTGTAGACGCCAATAAATCTGACCGCTCTTAACATACGAAGCGCATCCTCTTGAAAACGTGCGTTCGGATCGCCGACTGAGCGAAGCCTCTTGGACTGCAAATCATAAATTCCGCCATATGGATCATAAAGCGTACCATCGCTATAAAGCGCCATCGCGTTCATCGTAAAATCACGGCGCAGCAAATCACCGTCAAGTTCGGTAATATAAAGGACACTTTCTGGCTTGCGATGATCCTCATATGCAGATTCTTGCCTAAACGTCGTCACTTCATATGTGATGTTGTCTTGTATAACCGTTATCG
>NZ_JBFTSN010000609.1:0-3004 GCF_056400045.1 Paenibacillus sp. 01L418 | reverse complement strand
CTGTGTAACAACGGCTGCCTCAAATCCGTATTTATCCATATTTTTTTTGAGAATTAAAGCAATCTTATCGTCGTCCTCAATGATGAAAACTCGATACATGAAATTCCTCCTATAGGTTTACGCCTTTTCCTTCCGACTTCTTATCTTTAGGAACAATAAGCTTCACCTTTGCTCCTTTGCCAGGCTCCGAAACAATATCCAAATAACCGCCGATGCTGCGAGCTCTCTCCTCCATGCTGAATAAGCCTACACCGTGGCCGATGCGATCAGGACTGAAACCGAGCCCTTGATCTGTTACGCTGACAACGACCTCATCCTCCAGCTCCTCAACCACCACTTCAGCCTCGCCTACATCGGCATACTTCGCGATATTCGTTAATGCTTCTTGAATGACACGATAAATAGCTGTTTCCTTCATAATGCCCAGCCTGCTCTTTAAATTGCATGTGAGCGTCAATCGAATGCCAAAATGCTGTGAATAATTGTCCACATAAGTTCTTATTGCCGGAACGACACCTAAATCATCGAGAACCGATGGCCTCAGCTCCCAAGCCAAACCACGAATATCCTCCATCACGCCAGATACATCGCTGCGAAGCGCGCCCAGCTCAGGAATGTCATCGTGATCGCCGATAATGCGGTCAAGCCGAATAAGCAGCGAAAAGAGACTTTGGCCAATCCCGTCATGCAGTTCTCTCGATATTCGTTTTCGCTCTTCCTCTTGGATTTCAATCACCTTAACCATCATTTCCTTCAGCTCTTGCTCAGCCCGCTTCCGCTGCGTCACTTCACTGCGAATGGCTAAATATTGATAAGGGTTGCCCGCTTCATCAACGAAGGGAACAATCGTCGTGTTAACCCAGTAGTAGCTGCCGTCCTTGGCGCGATTTTTAATTTCGCCACGCCATACTTCGCCGCTTGAAATAACCTCCCACAGCTTGCGGAAGAAATCGCGCCCATGAAATCCGGAGTTGATAATCCGATGATCCTTGCCTATTAACTCTTCACGGCTGTACTTAGAAATTTCACAAAACTTATCGTTTACATATTCAATGCGGCCTTTATGATCCGTTACCGCAACGATTGACGATTCATCCAGCGCAAACTTCACATCTGCAAGCTGCTTAAGCGATTGATTAACTTGCGTAAGCATCGACTTATCATCAATCTCATCCTCCAAAACGGATAGAAGATAATCGACGTCTGACCCAATCATTCGCCGAAAGTTGTTACCGCCATGCTTAATCAAAATGCAGCAGCCCCTTCTCTAGCGCAAACTTAATGAGCTCCGGCCTTGTTCTAAGCCCAAGCTTATCCATCACATGGCTTTTGTGAGTCTCGACTGTCTTTACGCTAATAATTAAACTTTCCGCTATTTCCTTATTTGAATACCCTTTGGCGATCCAGCCCAAAATCTCCTTTTCACGCTCAGATAACGTGTTGTAAGGGTTGTTGTCCTCCCCGCCTTGCTTCAGCTTGACGAGATATTCGCTCATCAACCGCTTGGTAGCCGTAGGATAAAGATATGCATTTCCTTGCGCAACCGACTGGATCGCTGATATGAGCTCATCATGAGGCGCATTTTTCAAAATATAGCCTGAAGCTCCGATATGAATCGCACGGAACAAATATTCGTCATCGTCATGCATCGTCAAAATAAGAACCGCCGTCTCAGGCAGCAGCTTCTTCAGCTCCGTCGTTGCTGTCATCCCGTCTTTGCCATGCGGCATACTAAGATCCATCAATACAACATCCGGCACTAATTGCTGTGCCATCTGAATGGCTTCGTCCCCTTCCGAGGCTTCCCCTACTACCTCGATATCATGCTTGCCGTGCAGCAGCATTGCTAGACCCGATCTGACCATGGCATGATCATCACAAATAAGCAGCTTAATCATCTTGTTCTCCCCTCACTGGAATGATACCTCTGTCGATATGAGTCTATCATTTCTATTATCTATACTAGTATAGCTTACATTAGACAGTGAATTGTATTTACAGTCAAAAAAAGCCATCATCAAACGAGCATTGATGAGAGCTCTACTGTAATATGTGAAGCCTTCTCCAGCTCTTCGGCGACATAGGTCTTCTCCGAGCGTCTACCGATAAGCAGAACGCCGCAGATGCCTTTAGGCGTTTGAATGGGTACGCTTGCAGCAATGCGCAGCTGCTCTGTCAGCAGAATCGGCTCTCCTAACTTGAACCGCACCGTATCAGTCATTGCCGAGCTTGTGCTTGCGGTTCTGCCGGAGCGTATCGCAGTACCGGACAAACCCGCAGACGACTTCTGCTCAACAAGCGGTGTGCGCTCACTTATGCTGCCTGACGCCTTGGACCAGCGCAGCTTACGTTTGCCCGTATCGATCAAGCCGAGTATAGCGAAATCGCTGCCTGTCTCCCTCTTCAATCGCTCGATGTATGCAGCGATTTCCGCTTCTATCGTCTTCATCCTCATTCCTCCTTCAGGAAATACAAGCATTCTCTAACCTTATTATAAAGCTAAGCAAATGCTTTGTATGTCAGGGAATTCCCTGAATTAATGCCATCCAAACCATCATTGCCTTAGTATGCATCGAGATTTCGGCATAGAAAAAAGGAGCCCTTTTACAGGCTCCTTCTTCGACGGTGTTTGATCGTACGAGTCTTCACATCTAACACTTCACATTGTTAAGATTACTTGGGCACCGCTTGTACACATTCCGTTTTAATGGATTGCGCTTAGCGTGTGTGTTCAGAGATGCTCTGCGACACAACCCCTCGCTTTCATAAAAGCTTAGTGATTAAATAAGTTCCTCCTGTAGCCCTAGCACCAAAAGGTCCAACGGAACCACACCTCTCTTCACACCGTCAAATCTAATATGCACATCATTTTGCTTCCTTATACCTGTTTTGAAAATTTTTTTGATGCCTGCATTCATCCCATAATGATTAGAAGTTCTCCTGGGTTTGAACAACAATAAGGCTGGATGACTCTTTCTCTGCATCGTGTTGAGCGCTCTTCTGC
>NZ_JBFTSN010000608.1:0-3018 GCF_056400045.1 Paenibacillus sp. 01L418 | reverse complement strand
TCTCGCCGATTATGCCTGCTTGAGACTTACTTTAGAAGAGATCAAAAGCAAGGAGCAGCGGATCGATATTTTGTTCAATAACGCCGGAGGGTCTTTTCCCGAGCTGAGCTATTCGAAACAAGGACGCGAGAAACATTATGAACTGATGACTGTCGTTCCGTATATTATTCTGATGGAATTGAAGGAACTCATTAAAATCAGTCGTTTAAAAACGGTAATCAATACCTCATCTTCAGCTCTAAAATTTACAAAAGAGTTTTCGATCGAAGACCTGGAGCATCCCAAAACCTTTCGCAAGTTGCTTGGTCCTTACGCGACCTCAAAGCTAGCTATTTCTCTGTGGACTCAGGCCATTGCACCGCAGCTCGCCAAGAATGGTATCAAGATCCGTAGCGTTGACCCAGGTAGCAACAATACACTTAGAAAAGGGAAACAATCCGGACTACCCGTTTTGGTTGAAGTATTGATGAAGCTATTTTTCTCGCCTCCTACCCTCGGTGCCAACAAGCTGTATGAAGGGGCTCTTGGTGAACACCATCATGAGAACGGCGTATTTTTGCTAAAAGGACGGGTTGCGGAATTAAAGTTTAAAGAGCAGGCGCAGAACGTTCTGGAAAGGATTCAAGCGATTTATGAACACGAATTTCTCATGTCTTGAAGCCCAGACATTGAACAGAATACTGCACTAACCTACTCTTTAGTTTAATGACAGAAGGAGCAGTTGCCGCAACGGCGAATTGCTCCCTGGATATTACACTATTGTCTCCCTTTAGTGCACTGTTTCCTTCAACTTTTGCAGCCGTTAAAAGTAAAACTTAGATACTTTCTCATGGACAATGTACTTACTTTGAATTGCGGGCTAGTCCATCGCAAAGATCACAAATAAGACACCCAACTCGTTCAGCACCTGCTTACCCCTTACCTCTTCATAGCTACAGTACTTATTAGTAAACAGATTCACTTTACTAAATTTCGTTTTTGTAAAACGTCCACTTGTCGTAAACCGGTTTTGCATTGATTATTATTTCTAACAGTTCAGCTTTCAAGAGTTCAATATTTTGCTTTTCCACGAGTATCCTGTTTCCACTCACTTTACCAAACAGTATTTTAATTTACTATACTATCCTACCCGTTAGCGTAATGAATCTCTAACAAAAAAGGTTTTTTATTCTGTGCCTAATTGCTCTCTATACTGAAAATTAAGTCCCCAAAGTTCTTCGAGTGGTACTGCTTTTTTTGAACATTTTTCAATTCCACTTTCCTTTGCTTCATTAGACCAAAGATAGGGATAAATAGAAATGCCCTGATTCCCATCTAGCGTAGGAACAATGGTTTCCCAGTTATTCCATCTAAATGGTTCGTAGAATCCCGACAAATCCCCCGTACAAGACCAATTCAGAAAATCAGTATAGCCTATCTCTAAATACTCCCACGCTAACGTATCAGGTGCAATATAAAAAATTTCTCCTTTACCTTCATCAAAGTACCCGCCGTTTAAAGCAAAAAAACCGCCTAATATATCATCGGCAACCAATAAGGCATTTTCCAACTTACAATTTTTGGTCCATGATGGATCGTTCTAGGTAAATTTTCATGACCTGAACCTAAAACGCGAAGCCATCCATTCTGAAGTAAAATACCACCAGTTGAATATGCGACCGCACCTAGCGTTGACTTAGTTGTTAATTGAAGGCGAAACAATTCTTTTTCGCCTTATTCTTTGAAAGAGGGGAGGATAACTGCTCCATTACAATTGTTAGATTCACGAATCCATTGTCTTATCATAAAAAGTGCTGATTCATCCTCAAATACAAGCTCTTTTAGCGGCTTCATGCGGTAACTCCTCATTTTAAACAGCTTATTTATTATAATAACTTTAACTGCCTTTTCCTGCACTAAACCTCCCGTTAGCTTAACAATTGAAAGACATTTTTTTTATCAATTGCCTCCAATATGAAAGACACCAATAACGGTTTTACCATCAACGTCATATAGCGGGATATCATAACCACCTGGGGGTCTACTGTTTTGTATAGCTAGAGCTTCCTCGGGTGTCTTAGGCTGCTCACCGTCTATATCTTTTTTTAGCAAATATCCCGTAGTGCCATCCACACCTGTTGCACTAATTAAATCAGGTCCCGTTTCGTAGGAAGTGGCATCTGCAGCAGAACCGTATGTCTGTCCGTTTTTATTTTTAGGATAGTTCATATTCTTAGGGCTAATATACAAAGAACCAATTATGTTTACTCCATCAACATCATACAGTGGGACATTACGACTAAGTTCACCGAGATAATCTTCTTTCAGCAAGTATCCTGCAATGCCATTCACACTTCCTGAAAAAATTAAGTCAGGTTGCATTTCAACGGAAGTGCTTTCATTGGCAGAACCGTATGTCTGTCCATTTTCATTTTCAGGATAGCTAGGAAGATTTGTGAGGCTTTGATTAATCGTGCTTTTAGCATCGCGTTGAAACGCCATAGTACCTCCCACTACGCAAATGGTTAAAACAACACCAAGAATGATTATTCTAATGTGTTTCGAGTAAACTCTCATTTTCTCACTCCTTAAAAATACTCAATTGTAAATGTATGGTAGTTAACTCAACAATTACTTATACGATACCAGTAGTTGGAAGTTGCGCTATCCTGTCCCTTGGTTTAACGCTAATTACTGGGACATCTGTACAAAAACCTTTATTCTGTATCTGTTGTCAATGTATGATTATTTCTAAATCAGAAATAAAAACAACTTCACTAATCCGGTCTTCGGATTAGTCTTAAAGGTAATCTCAACATTCATATCATTGATACTTTGTCATCTTATTACGTATTAACTATTTATTCACCTCAGCTGAAGTGAACCTTCTTTAAAATGCTTTCATGCTAGATAATCGATTTGTATGTTGCGACACAAACATGCATTAATAACGTATATCTACTTTTTACATTCTTCTCTTTTTTGTTGCAGAAAAAAACATTACCATAATATTTCAACAAAAACATTACTAAACATGTA
>NZ_JBFTSN010000607.1:0-3030 GCF_056400045.1 Paenibacillus sp. 01L418 | reverse complement strand
AAGGTTTCATATCAGGATGTGGAAGCCGTTGAAATATGGCTTGTATGTTCTAACAATCGCCATGCTGGCGGTCTCCGTCTTCCTGTCTGTATACCTGCCCGTTTTCGATTTGCCTAAGCCTGACGGTGCTTATTCGGTCGGGACGAAGATGTTTCATTTGACCGACCACGGCAGAGAAGAAACGCTGACAAAAAATCCGCACGATCATAGAGAACTGATGGTCCAAGTATGGTACCCCGCACAAGGTTTGAATGGACAGAAACAGGCACCTCTCTTTTCCGAAGACGCAAGCACATTTCACGAGTATATCGAGAGGTTCGCAGATGGATTCGGCCTTCCCGCGTTTGCTTTGGACTATTGGCGCTATATCAAAACTAACTCATACGAAAACACCACGATTTCATTAGCTGAAGCCCGATATCCAGTCGTCGTAATCAGCCACGGCTTCGGAACAAGCCGGCTGCTGCACGCTTCCCAAGCCGAGCATCTGGCAAGTCATGGATTTGTCGCAGTGGCTATCGATCATACTTACAGCACAATGGCAACTGCTTTTCCAGACGGACGGGTGACAGGTTTAACAACCGAGCCATATATGAACGGAGTTTCCGAAAACATCAGCAAGCTCGGGAACATTTGGACGCACGACGCCGACTTTGTCATCAACCAGTTGGATCAGCTGAATCGTGATGCCTTTGAGGGAAAACTCGATATGGATAACATCGGGATGATGGGTCACTCATTCGGCGGCGCCACGGCGTTTAACGCCGCATATTCAAATCACAGAATTAAAGCAGGAATCAACATGGACGGTTCATTGTACAATGTCAACGACAAGCAGGCGATTTCAAAGCCGTTTCTGTTCATGGAATCGACCAGCTTTATGAACATCAAAAACAAGGCGCTGAGTGGAAAGATTTCTGATGAAGAAATCAAAAATTCGGGTTTAACGAAAGAAGAATTCAACAAGATGATTGAGGAACGAAAAAAGGAATACAAAATCATAGACCAAGCATCAATGGTGTATATTGAAGGTACGGAGCATTACAACTTCACCGACTTACAGCTTTATTCAAAACTTTTGAAGCAGCTCGGCATGACGGGCGACATTGACGGCGAACGAAGCGCGGATATCGTGAACCGGTACGTTTTGGATTTTTTCAACAAGCATTTAAAAGAAACCGGCGGTGGCTTGATCAGCAAGCCGAATCCGTCATATCCGGAGGTTGAGTTTCCGAAGGAATAAACCGAAAACTACAGAAAGGGTGCCGACGGTGGCACACTCTCTTTCTTATTAACATATACAACAAGGATGCAAGAACTAAATATTTTTCGTTCTGGCATGCTACAGAGATGCCTTTTCACTAATTGGCCGCTAAACTCGGYATATCGGAATTGTGTAGCTTGTAACTCCGCGTCATGCACGGCGTCGCTAAGATGCGTTTCATGTTTTCCACCGGACTCTATTTTTTATGCTGCTGTTTTATATCGCTGCTGAATAATTTGACATAGTAATCGACCATATCGAGGGTGGCATGTCCCAAAATGCGCCGAAGAGTCAACGGATCGCCTCCGTTCAAAATGTGAAACTTCGCCATCGAGTGCCGGAACGTATGAGGAGAGACTCTCACTCCCGAAATGTTTGCCGCGTGACCATAGGCATGCATCTTATATTGCAATGCGCGCGCGTACTGATTGGCTCATTATTGATGAAAGAACCTTTCAGGAACAAAAAGTCTCATTAGATATGTATACGAAATAAGCTTCGAGATTTACAATTCTGAAGAAAGAATTGCACAGCAGCGTTCCAATTGACGTTCATGATGAAGTGATCTTGGTTTTGCACTTCGCATATCCTTATGAAGTTATGCGAACCAAAACGGATATACGAAGGAGGAGGGGAGAAATCGTATAACTATGGGATATACGATTTCATATAACTTTCACGAAAAATCGGAATATTTGCAGTCGATTGGGATTGTTTTACAAATGACATGATCCCTTGATCCATAAGGGTTTATCGGGAATTTAGAGGTCTGGAATCACCTGCTTCCGGCTCGTATAACACCATATTCACGCTTCGGGCCATTCGGCTCTCGGTCCTGTTAAGCTAAACATTCCTGTTGAGGCTAAGAAATAGTCTTTGTCAAAAAAGGAGCACCTCGGTATGATGGGTTTGTCGACAACACATCAAGGAGGCGCTCTTACTATGAAGTTTAAGCAATCAGACGCACAAAATCAACGGATTGAACAAATTGCCACCTCGCATCTTGTCATAGGAATTGACATGGCCAAAGAAACTCACGTGGCACAGTCCACAAATTTCCGAGGAATCGTCATTTCAAAACGGCATCTCTCGTTTTCGAATTCTATCGAAGGTTTTGAAAAATTAAGCCGCTGGATAACCGAACTACAACAGAAACATCGATTAAAGAGGCTCATCATCGGCATGGAACCAACCGGTCATTACTGGTTTAACCTAGCTAACTGGTTATCAGATAAGGGATTACATGTGGTCATGGTTAACCCTGCTACGACGAAGCGAAATAAAGAAAATCGAGATAACAGTCCATCAAAGAACGACCCCAAAGATGCACTTGTCATCGCAGATTCAGTAAGTCGGGGCTTCTACTATGAGTACACGCGACAATCGCTTGTGTTTCAACGCTTACGGACCATAATGAGTGACCGAGAATTCTGGGTCGCGAACAGTGTTCGACTGCAGAACCGCATTGTGCGTTGGCTCGACATCCGTTTTCCTGAATATCCATCGGTATTCAAAGACTGGACCTGTAAGCGGTCATTGGCGACCCTCAAGACATTCCCTTGCCCACAGGATTTGGAGACGTATGCAGTACCGGATGTAATCAAAGCTTGGAGAACCCATATGCAGCGCGCTGGGGGTTCTACGGGGATTGAGAAGGCTGCGCAGCTCATAGCACATGCTAAACGCAGTATCGGAGATCGAACCGCTGTAGAAGAATCGAAGGCAGATTTAATACGGCTCATTGAAGAATATGAACGAGTTACCAC
>NZ_JBFTSN010000606.1:0-3040 GCF_056400045.1 Paenibacillus sp. 01L418 | reverse complement strand
GCTTCTTGGACAGCCTGTTTTAGTCCAGCTTCACCAACGACAAATACGGATGCACCTGGCTTCATCGAAGCGATATGCTCAGAAGCCGCTTGCGCGGACGTGCATACCTCTTCAGCAGCAGCTGGAATACCCATTTTCATTAGCCTTTCAGCTACCTCATCGGGTGTAGAAGAGGAGTTGTTTGTAACAAAGCGATATGGAAGCTTAATCTCTCTCAAATAAGTGATGAGTTCAGCTGCACCAGCAATTTGATGAGTACCGTGATATAACGTTCCGTCAAGATCAATTAATAAGCCGCGCATGGCAGGCAGTCCCGTTGTCATCGTTGTTTTCCTCCCAAGGGTAAACGGCAGTCGCCACTATAGTGGTCAAGCTTACGTTTTCCGTTGAAAGATAAGCTATATAGTTGAGCTGCAGCTGTCTGTTTACGCTTTTATCCTATTTTAAAAAGTAGCTTCTTAATGAACATGTTTGGTTGATTTGCGGCGCAGCCTTGCTATTCGATTACGCAAAGCATCGAGCTCCGCTCTTTTTTTGGCATCGGGCCGAATGAGCTGCGAATGATTCAGCGMACGTTCAAAAGCTGCATTCGCATATCCTAAAGCTGACTCAAAATCTTTGATCTTATGCTCATAATACATGGCAAGCTCAATGCTTGCTTCATGGGCAGCAGATCCAAAATGATTAGAAGAATGAATAATAGCCTTCTGCCACAATAACACAGCACGATCCCAATTTCCAGCCTTCTTGTCCCGCGCGGCAAGCATGACTAGTGTAGAAGGTTTTGAGTTCTCTTCCTTCATGGCTAAATCGAATAAATGATCAGGAAGCTCCATTTTACCCATACGCTCTAGCCAAAGACCTGTGCGCACCATCTCCTCAGGCTCATCGGGCAACGGAATATACAACTTAATCGTTCCGTTTAACAAATGTCCAAATCGAATCGCTAGACAAGCTAGGGATAACATATCTATTTCGTTATGGCGAAAAACTCCCTCAAGCGGTGCTGGATCTCCATTCGCCAGAAATTGAAAATAAAGCTGAGGAGCGAGTGATCCTGGAACGTCATCCTCCCGGTGAATACCGAGCCGCTCTTCTTCAACATGGCTCAATTTACACGAAACGAGCGTATTACGCCATATCGATCTTGCAGGATGCAAGAAATCAAGATGCTGAGGCTCCCACATTTTTTGGCCAAGTCCATTCATAATAAAACGATTTTGAACGAGCGGCCAATCGAAGGTTTTTCCGTTGTAGGTGGACAAAAAAGTATAATCGTTCAGCTTCCCCATCAAATAATGAAGCATTKCCCGCTCTTCAGCAGGATGCCTGATCAACGCTTGCTCGATGACAAATTGGTCCTTTGACAAATAGCCTATGCCAACCATGAAAGGAACGTTCCCTGCTCCAACGCCTAAACCTGTCGTTTCCAAATCAAGAAACATAATTTGTTCCGCAGATGTTAAAGAATCAGGATGAAACGCTGATAAGGCAGGTGCAGCCTCGTGCAGTTCTACTAATGCATGATGACCATGGCGATAATCTGACGGATAAATGATTTTTCGGAGCAAAAAGCTTCCAACTTCATTCGTAACCAGCTTGACATCGAAGGTCTCCCACACGGGTGAAAGCCATTCTTCATTATTTTCCGGCTGTTGTACCATCTTCTCTTCAGTGGCAGGAACCACCGCCGCTGGCTGTTTCTCTTCCTCACGGATGTTTCCCCGCAAACGATTCATTTTATCGCGTAATAAGCTCATCGTTTGCCCTCCGCTTCATTAAGAAGATAACATGTTTGCTTTGACACACCAATCTCATGAATCGGTCCAAGCGGAGCGCGATGAGCGAACTGTATTTCGTACTTGCCAATATAATCCTTCATAATCATAATGACCTCAACAGATCTAAGCTTGTTTGTTTTGCATGAATTCCATATATTTCAGTGCCAATACAAGACGGACAACCATCTTCGCATGGACATTTTCGGATTAATTTTATTGCAGCTTCTTTTACTTCATCAAATCGTTTATATACGTCCTCTGCTAGTCCAATGCCCCCAGGGTAATGGTCATATATGAAAATCGTAGGAAGCTGCGTATGCTCAGCCCTGATTTGTGAAACGACATGAATATCATTTCGGTCACACATTACATGAATAGGTACAATATGCCTAAGCACATTCGCTATTCCAAGAAGCAGCTGTTCTAGCGTTTTTGTTTCAATCGCTGGGTCTACCTCTTTCAATTCTATCCAGGTCGCGCTGGTATGCAATTCATCTTCCGGTAGATTTACTTGGCCGTATCCAATATTTTCAAAACTCGTTAATCGAATTTTCTTAAAAAGTGTTGCGAGAAAATTTACTACAACATCTCCATATATTATGGATGAAGTTCGCTTGCTCTCTATCCTATCCTCTGCTAATACTTTAAGTTTTACCGCCAGATTCGCGTCTGTATAATACTCTACATCGACTTTTCGAACATAAGCCTTCTTATGCTCCCAATCCAGCTTTTCTACTTGGAATTGTACACCTTCATGTAAATAAATGGCTTCATCGTGCAAAAGAGTCATAGCGCTAAAACGGTCCATTTCCCCTATGATTTTCACGTTCGCTGTTTCTGATTGGTCGATGATAACTACATTTTCCTGTGCGGCAGAACGCAGACTTACTTCACTAGCTGGGAAAGCCAGATTAGCCCAATAAAACGTATCAGCTGCTTGAGTGAGTACCCGTTCTTCTACCAGATACTCCAATATGTCTACTATTTCTATTGAACCGAATTGTTCTCCCTTTTTAAAAGGCAGCTCATAGGCGGCACAACGAACGTGATCAACTAGAATGAGTAAGTTTTCCGGATTGATTCTAGCGGATTCCGGGGATCGATCAAAGAAATATTCGGGATTTTGCACAATATACTGGTCAATAGGCGTATTGCTAGCTACCATTAGTACAAGTGCTTCCCCATGTCGTCTTCCAGCTCGTCCAGCTTGCTGCCATGTACTTGCAACGCTCCCTGGATAACCTGTCATAATACAGACC
>NZ_JBFTSN010000605.1:0-3045 GCF_056400045.1 Paenibacillus sp. 01L418 | reverse complement strand
AGGTAAAGCCCTGCATATCTTGCGGCAGCGCCTCACCTTCTACAGCATGAGGCTCCCCTGTTTCTTCACGCGCTTCCGCGCCCGTAACGTATTCCACGCCGGCCAGTGGAAGCAGGTCGCCGCATTCCGTAGCGTCGAGAAAATATGGAGCCTTCAGCAGCACCGTATTTCCGCTGTCCAAGCTTTTAACCGTCACCGAGACGATGGCATCGCCATCACAATGGGCACTCACTGGAACGTGGCGGCGCAATATCGTCAGCTGCCCGCTATGTACATAAGGAGCAAGCTGACGCTCCAAAACGGCAAGCGCCGCGCGTGGCTCGTGACATAAACGGCTGACCGTACCGCCACCTGGGTTTAGCTGTTCGTTCTCCCGCGCCGCTGTCGTGAGTGGAAAGGCATCAAGGTAATAAGCGCGGATATCCTCGCGAAAGCGGCGATAGCTCCGGGTGCAGCCGAAGGACTCGATCCAGGGATGCTCGTCAGGCGGAACCGCCTGACTCGTTAATTGACCGCCGATCCAATCCGTCTCCTCCGTCATGATAACGGTTTTGCCCGACTTCGCCGCTGCCAGCGCCGCCGCAACTCCTCCCGTGCTTCCTCCTACAACTACGATGTCGGCCATTGCTTCTCGTTCCATGCACTTATCTCCTTTGGGGTTAAATAATGGTTGCAAAATAGTCATAGCTGCGCCGAATGCCTTCCGCCTCGCTGCCAACACCTTCATATTCAAGAACAAACGCTCCGCGGTATCCATTCTCCACCAGCTTGTTCACGATTTTCTCCAATTCAACATCGCCGTCTCCTAGGTTGATTCCTTCAAAAGCTTTGCCTCCGAGAGACTTATAGCGCCCGTCTTCACGCATTTCAAAATCCTTGAAATGAACATGCGAGACATAGGGGAGCAGCGTCTCAAGCGCGGCTGTCGGATGCTCGTCTACGAGCAGAAAATTGCCTGTGTCAAACGTGGATCGCAGAGCCGGAGAACCAACCCGATCGATGATCGTTTTGACCTGCTCGCCGCTTCCCGCTAACTTTCCGTGGTTTTCCAAACAGAGAACCAAGCCTTCCTTCTCAGCGACTGCAGCAGCTTCTTTCAGTCCATCGACAATCCAGTCCAGCGCTTCTTCGTAGGTTGCAATGTCGCTAAGGTTGCCGGAGAACACGCGGATGACGTTTGTTCCCAGTATCTTCGCAACAGGGTAGGCATCCGTAATCTCCTTCAGCGCCCCTGCTCTTTCCTCCTCGGTTGCCTTGACGAAATCATTGGCTACCGCGTAGCTGGACACCTTGATGCCATTATCTCTCACAAATGCAAGCACGCTTGGCAGTTCCTCCAGAACGTCCTTCCAGAACACATTCAACAGCTCGACATCCTCAATCCCTTCATCCTTGCAAAAGGATAGAAAATCCAGCACCTTCCATCCGTTTTCTCTCACGGTTCTGTGCATGCTCCACATGCTAAGTGACAGCTTCATTTTGCAACTCCCTCCATGCTCTGTTATGGCCTCGCTTTGTTGAAAGGCAACGCTATTGCTTACTGCGTACCACCATTGTAAAAGCTGCCATCCGGCATAAATAGAGTAGACCGATGACCATTTTTGGTAACTTGATGCGATTATCTCTCCATTCACTAAAAAAAGAATTGAAAGGTCCTTGCGCAGCCCTATTTGTTCGTAGTCGGCTTGTGCTATCCTGTATTTGCTGGCTACGCTCTCCAGCAGTCGAAACCAATGCGAAAGTTGAATAATTTAGATCTTATATAACTAAAAAAGGGGCTGTCTCAAAAGTCATTTTGCGATTTTTTGAGCACTACTTAGAACTTATTTTCATCGAGAAAAAGGACCTCAAGCTCCACTATACAGTGGAATTTGAAGTCCTTTCATTTGAAAACGGGGATGTTTCCCTGATGCAAAGACTTTTGCGGCAGCGCCTGCAGCATCTTCATCTAAGTGCAGAAATGCACTTATTTAACCAAATTTTCTTCAAATCTGATCAATTAGAGGTATTAGTACACCTATTTGCAACWTTCCAWTCTTGTTTGTTAAAAACAGGTGCACTTTTACACTTATTTRCTCTTACTATYGGTTCGCGCACATTACAATCATACGAGGATCATCGCCGATGCTGGATATGGTCAGTCTGAGTTATTATGCGCTACAAGCAGCAAGCAAGGGAAAAACTGAGCTGCGAGGAAGGATATTCGCTGTCGGTAAGACGAATGATTGAACCCGAAAGTATTTTAGGGCAGATAAAGAATAACCAAGGATTCCGGCGTTTCTGCTTCGCAGCTTACCTAAGGTAAGTCTGGAGGTCGGGTGGCTTTCGCTTGCCCATAATCCTATGAAGCAAGCATAGACCAGAATAGAAAAATAGCAGTACAGGAATAGCTCTCCTGTACTGCTACCAATACTCCCGTTCAAAGTGAGCTATTCCTCAGCGAGCTTGATGCTTATGGGACAGCCCCCATTCAGCTTCTTCCTATTTTTTAGCTGCCGCCCAAGCGTCCAGCTGTTTTTGTTTCTCTGCGATAATTTTGTCTATTCCCGCTGCTTTCAACTGTTTATTGAATTCAGGCAGCTTCGAAACAGGATCGACCGTTCCGGTCTCCAGTGCAATTTTGTACTGGTTTTGCACATTCGTTACTGCCGCAATTTCTGTTTTGACGGCATCTGCATTAAAAGTAAAGCCAAGCGCTTTTGATTTCACGGCGTTTCTATTAAACTCAGCCAGCTGATTCCAAAGCTCTGGATCATCGCCATTCCAAATGTGTGAAAGCGATTGGTTGCCAAACATCCAGCCCATTTGCAGGTTGTAGCCTGAGTTTGTTGCATCCACGCCTTGCGGGTAATCAATGACATTGTCGGAAACCTTCACGTAATGCTTGTTCTCAATCCCGTAATCCAGCAAGTTGATGAAGTCTTTATCGGTATACATCATATTCAGCAGCATCATCGCTCTCTCAGGGTCCTTCGAGTTTCTTGCGATACTCCACATAATGGAAGTAATATTATACGTCGCTGTTGCTGCAGGGCGGAAATGTAC
>NZ_JBFTSN010000604.1:0-3053 GCF_056400045.1 Paenibacillus sp. 01L418 | reverse complement strand
AACCATACCACCCATGGGTCAATGGCGTACATCACGGCAAATATGCTAATCGTTGCGAGCGATACGAATATCACCCTTGAGAGATTTTCAAGAACAGCGCTGACTCTTTGATCGGCTTCTTGAATGGCTTTTGTATACTTGTTATAAAACTCATAATCCTCAAAACATTTCAATTCTACGGATGCTGCCTTCCGAAAGAGAATGAGATACAGCTTCTCATATAACTTGAGATCACTTAAGGGTTTGAAGCGAATTTCATACCAATTATCCAGTAAAATTAAAGCAAGTATCAACACTAACGTCATAATTATGAAATGGATAATTTGCTGAAAGTCCCTTTCGATTGAAATAGACTCAATGAGGTACTTCATGAAATATACAGAAAAAAACACATTGCCAATCATTCTACCGGCTTGAACTGCAAAATCCGCCAGCACTCTCTGTGGATGCATACTCCAAGCTAATCTGAACACAAATAAGTTATTGGCAATAATCACTTTAATATGTTGAATTGTAAGTTTAATTTTCTCCAAGGCCGCTTCTTCCTCCAATAATTAGTAATTCAAAATTTACTACATAGTGGAATTGGAAACAACCTGTCAATTAGCTGATCATTCACCCGTCAAATCATAGTTTATTTTACATTTTATTGAATTTACCGCCAATATCCCTTAAGATTGTTAAGCTGTAAATAATCGAAGTAGCGATAAATTCTAAAGGCAGGTGACGATGTGAGTATAATAGCTGTTAACCGAATTACGAAGACGTATCGGCAATACCGAAGATTTCCTGGACTGATTGGGTCCGTTAGAAGTCTATTTACAAGGCAATATACGGAAGAAGATGCTGTTAACAATATGTCCTTTACGATCAATGAAGGAGAAGCCATTGGTTATCTGGGACCAAATGGTGCGGGTAAATCTACAATGATTAAAATGATGACAGGCATCCTGGTCCCAACGCACGGAGACATTAAAGTACTCGGCGCAGTACCGCATGAAGCAAGAAAAGCGAATGCACAGCAAATCGGGGTCGTTTTCGGACAACGAAGTCAATTATGGTGGGACCTTCCCGTCACTGATTCCTTTGATCTTCACAAATACATCTATAAAATACCGGATTCTGCTTTTCGTAAAAATCTGGAGCTTTGCATGAGTCTGCTCTCCATCCATGAATTTGTGCAGAAGCCTGTAAGACAGCTCAGCCTAGGGCAACGTATGCGAGTTGAGATCGCCATGGCGCTGCTTCATGAGCCCAAAATTCTATTTCTCGATGAACCAACGATCGGTCTAGATGTCATGGCCAAGGATCAAATTCGGCGCTTTCTTCGCACTGTAAATCGGGACCGTAAAGTAACGATCGTATTAACTACCCATGACATGAAAGATATTGAAGAAATTTGCCCACGTATGCTTGTCGTTAACAAAGGAAGCCTGGTCTACGATGGCTCTGTTGAAGATTTGCGAGCTAAGCTAGGAAGTGAAAGGAAAGTTATCATCGATTTCCGAGTCGATCCCGGGCTGATCGATATCCCTGGCATTACGATGCTTCAGGACGAGGGAATACGCAAAACATTTCTAGTACCGCGAGGTGAATCAACCGTATTTGAACACGTCAGCCGGATTGCCTCCCAATATCCTGTAGAAGACGCCTCTATTGAAAGCCTGGATATCGAATCTGTAATACGCAAGTTGTATCTTCAACTAGCTAGCGAGGAACAAACGATCAGCAAAATCGGATGAGAAGGAGCAGACAATGTCGACCTATTTTATGTTTACGTTAAAGGCCTTTGTTAACCAGTTAGCATATCGTTCCGAAGTATGGCTTCGTCTGCTGGGCAACTATTTTGCAATACTCATCCAAGTGGAGATTTGGAGGGCCGTTATCGGAAATGGCGGTTCAGCCAGTACGACAGTCGAACAAATGATTACATATAGTATACTAAACACCCTCCTTTTTGCTCTTTTGCTAAACCGGGTCAGCAGTAAAGTTGACGGCAGTCTTAAGTCCGGCAGTATCGCATCAGAGCTCGTCAAGCCGCTCTCCTATCCTTTATATCTGCTTTTTGACGGGCTTGGACAATCGCTTTATCAGTTCATTTTCACAGTTATCCCCTCTCTGATTCTTGCATGGATTTTGTTCGGGATGCTTCCTCCTGCTTCCACGATACATTTCATTGCTTTCCTAGTGGCTCTGCTAATGGCTTTAATACTTTCTTTTCTTCTTGGTTATCTTGTTTCTCTTCTGGCCTTTTGGTTCTTAAGCCATTTTGCGCTCAGTTGGACGCTTGGCGGCCTAACTACCATTTTCAGCGGTTCGTTTCTGCCCTTGTGGTTCTATTCCCCTTCTTGGGCAGCGGTCGCCAAGTTGTTGCCATTCCAATATCTAGGCTATGTACCTGCGGCGATTTATCTCGGTAATCTGAACGAGGCAGAATTATGGAGAACCGTCGCGTTGGGATGTGTATGGATCATCTTGTTGCTTGTTGTTGCCTATTGGCTTTGGGGCAAAGCCGTACGGCGATTAATCGTTCAAGGAGGCTAATAAGAAAGGAGGCGTACTATGACTTTATTACTCTTCAGTAAGCTGGTTCGATTATTGTTGAAAGAGAAAATGGAATACCGAGCTGATTTTGTACTTTCTGCCTGCGCGCAAATCATTTCCTATGCAGGAGACTATATTGTCATTTGGCTGTTTATGAAGCAATTCAACTCGATTGCTGGCTGGAACTGGCCTGAAATTGCTTTGCTTTATAGCATCGGATTATTTACATATGCACTTGGCGCATCCTTTTCTTTCGTGCAAATGTCGGGTCTAGAAGGTCAAGTTCGGGAAGGCACATTCGATACGCTGCTCATTAAACCTGTCAACCCCTACTTATACCTGATTAGTCGCGGTTTTAACCTGGCATACGTCGCTCATATCAGTATTTCCGGAACTGTATTGATTTGGGCCATCGCTCAATTAAATTTACAGTGGGCGTGGACAGAGTATGTCTATTTACTGCTTGCTTTAATCAGCGGTGCAATGATTCATGCTGGATTGCTCACTGC
>NZ_JBFTSN010000603.1:0-3055 GCF_056400045.1 Paenibacillus sp. 01L418 | reverse complement strand
CAATTGCTCTTTAATGAGGTCAGCGGTGAGTTGTCCGGATAAAGTGACCATCGGGACGCCGCCACCGGGATGCGTTGATCCGCCAACGAAATAAAGATTATCGAGCAGCTTGCTTTTGCTTGGAATTTTGAAGCCGCCGTTAAGCTTGCGGTCCGTTACAATGCCGTAGATGGAACCGCCATTAGAACCATAAAGGTGCTGGATATCATCTGGAGTGAAGGTATATTCAAACTCAATATGCTGTCTCAGCTCCGTTAGTCCCATACGTTCGAGCTTATTCAGAACCAGGTCTCTGTAAGCCGCTTTCTGTGACTCGAAGCTTTCTCCAGGTTTGAGCGCCGGCACATGAGTAAGCACAAATAGATTTTCTTTGCCCTGCGGTGCCTGTCCAGGACCGGTTTTGCTTGAAACCCCGATGTACACTGTTGGATCATCTGTAGGTTTGCCTTCGACAAATATATCGTTGAACTCTTTATCTGGATCTTCAGAGAAGAAGAAATTATGGTGAAGAAGCTGATCATAAACTTTATCCACGCCAAGAAGCAGCACAAGTCCTGATACAGTAGGCTCGTATTTAGCTAAATCCTTTACGCGGTCGGCCGATTTCGGATGATGCTGCAGCAGTGTCTGATGCGCTGGAATAGCCTCAAGATTTGACACAATCAGATCAGCTTCTATTACGCTGCCATCTTCTAAAGTTACCCCTGTTGCGGTTTGGCCGACTGTATTCATTTGAGCAACTGGAGCTGAAGTGCGAACCTCCGCACCGAGCTCATCAAGCAGCTTAAGCATACCCTCCGCAATTCGGTACATACCGCCTTCTACATAATAGATGCCAAGCCCCATTTGTACATAGATTAATTGTGACAGCACAGCGGGAGCGGCATAAGGCGAGGAACCGATATACATGATGAAAAAATCGAACAATTGACGCAAATGCTTGTCCTTCAGAAAGCGGTTTGTCGTCTGATGCATCGTCTTCATCGGGTCCATCGCTAACAGTTCCTTCATACTGTGGTGACGCCGCAGGTCGCTCAGACCACTAAGGCTCTTGTTATAAAAGCTTTTTGTGTTGAGCTGATACATTTGCTGACAATAATCCAAATAAGAGAGGAATTGCTGTGCATCAACCGGTGAGATTTGTTCGAATTGCTTGATTAGGTCAGGGAAGTCACCTGTTATATCAAGTGTKACCCCATCTTCGAAAAAAGTTCTCCACTGAGGTTCAACACGAACCAGCTTCATATAATCCTCTAGTTTGCGGCCAGCACTTTCAAACAGCTGTTCGAGCACCCAAGGCATCGTCAGAATAGAAGGGCCCGTATCGAAAGTGTAGCCTTGCCCTGATCTTACGTTTAATTTGCCGCCAACGCGTTCATTTTTTTCTAATATGGTCACTTGATGCCCATCTACAGAGAGGCGAATAGCAGCTGATAGTCCGCCGAGACCGCCTCCGACGACAATAATCTTTTTGCTCATAGGAGCACTTCCTCTCATCATTGGTCATTTAGCCGAAACGATGCAGATGACAAACTATATACACAATCGTATAATCGTTGTAGAACTAACGTAAAAGGTTAATGCGATAAGCTGAATGCGGGATATGCATTTAACCAACACTTTTTCATTTTCAGTATTAACAAATTTTACCTATAACATGCAGCTTTTGCAGGATCAAATCTTCGGATAGCTCCTGCTATTTCGTCGTTAAGCGACGAGAATGAGGCTATAAAAAGAGCGAATAATGGCTCGTATAGTTTGAATGCCATCATTTTCACCAAAGATAGGGCTGTGGTTGTAAGTTTGTATAACCATTATCAACTGCCAAATTGAATGACCTAATCAGCCTGGTGAAAGGTGGTACACAACTTTGGGGAAAATGAGCTGTTTGTATAAGAAAACATGGAATAACGAGTCATATAAGGAATTTTGGTACCTTTTGTACAGAGGATTAGATCTATGATTGGAAATGTTGTGCTGTTGCTTGGCGGACTTATTTGTGGTGCTTGGCTGCTGAACAAAATCCGACCATTAGATGAGGATTTGGTGCCTTTCTCAAAGAACGATAGAAAGAGTCTCCCAAGCATTTCAGTTATCATTCCAGCTAGAAATGAAGAGAGAAACCTGACACAGTTATTGCCATCAATAAAGGGGCAGCAACTCGCTCCATTTGAAGTGATTGTAGTAGATGACGGATCAATTGATCGTACAGCAGCCATCGCTGAATCATTTGGTGCAATAGTTGTAAACCCGGGCGAGCTGCCGGATGGTTGGCTTGGTAAAAGCTGGGCGTGCTGGAATGGCGCGCAGGCAGCAAGCGGTCATTTACTTATTTTCCTTGATGCAGATACTTGTTTAGAGGATGCTGGGTTGGCGATGCTGGCTGAGGCCCATTCCAAGCAGAACGGGCTGCTTTCGATCCAGCCTTACCACAAGATGAAGCGGCCCTATGAATGGTTGTCAGCTTTCTTCAACATCATCGTCTTAGCTGCGGTTGGAGCACCTCAAACTGCTGCCGCAACAAATAAGAAGGCTGTAGGCGCTTTCGGTCCTTGTATAGTCTGTACCCGAGAATCATATTTTCAAACAGGTGGGCACGAGGCTGTTCGTGAGCGTATTCTCGAAAATTACAGCTTAGGCCTTCTATTTGCTGAGCAGCAAACGGTTAGAAATTGTTGCGGAAAAAGCGTTATTGCTTTCCGAATGTACCCGGAAGGCATTCGGCAATTGTGTGCAGGCTGGAGTAAAAGCTTCGCATCAGGTGCATCATCTACGACACCGCTGCGTTTACTAGCTATAATCTGGTGGCTAACTGGTTTGATTACGGTTGTTACACAATGGTTGAATCCTCAAATTTGGCGATCAAGCGACCAAATAACGATAGGAATAATCAGCTACCTTGCTTATGTTTTGTTAATAAATATACAGTTAAGCCGAGCTGGAAATTTTGGTTTCCAGACCGCTATCCTGTTTCCTATTCCGCTTCTCTTTTTTATGGGGATCTTCGCTAGTTCAACGCTGCAAACCTTTTTTCGCCGCAAGGTCACATGGAAAG
>NZ_JBFTSN010000602.1:0-3081 GCF_056400045.1 Paenibacillus sp. 01L418 | reverse complement strand
CCTCATGGACAGTGGGAGGAAGAGCTGCTTAAGATGAAAGCGGGTGGCATCCAGATCGTCGCTACTTATATATTCTGGATCTATCATGAAGAAACAGAAGGTCGCTTCGATTGGTCGGGAGACAAGGATCTTAGGACATTCGTGCAGCTCTGTCAGAAGAACGAATTGGAGGTTCTTGTTCGCATAGGCCCATGGGCGCATGGCGAATGCCGTAATGGAGGCTTTCCGGATTGGATCTATGGAAGATGCGCGTTACGGACAAACGATGATGACTATTTGTGGTATGTTAGAAGGTTTTACGGGGAAATTGCTAAGCAGATCGAAGGGCTGTCCTTCCAAGATGGCGGCTCGATCGTCGGTATGCAATTCGACAACGAGTTGACGGATAACCCCGAGCATTTGCGAACCTTAAAGAGTATCGCGCGAGAATTGGGCATGAAAGCTCCTTTATATACGGTTACAGGTTGGGGAGGCCCAGGTGGAGCACGGATTCCGAAGGACGAAATGCTGCCGCTATTCGGAGGTTATCCGGATCATCCTTGGGAAAAGCATACAAACCAACTGCCTCCAGGACCGCATTATTTCTTCCATTCAGTACGCAATGATCCGAGCATCGGCAGCGATCTGTTCGGCGAGAAAGCCGTTGATATTAAAGATTTGGAAGACATCGAACGTTATCCCGATGGCTCTTGCGAGCTTGGGGGCGGCGTGCAAATTACCTATCATCGGCGTCCCATCATACAGGCGGACGACGTTGGCGCGATGGCGATGATTAAGATAGCTAACGGGTGCAATCTGCTGGGCTATTATATGTATCATGGAGGAACCCAGCCGCTCGGAGAACTTTCAACGATGCAAGAATCCAATCCCCAAGGCAATCAGTTGCCCGTACGGAGCTACGATTTCCAGGCGCCGCTCGGAGAGTTTGGCGGAATCAGGGATTCTTATAGAAAACTAAAGCGGCTTCATTTATTTCTACACGATTTCGGAGATAGGCTGGCGCCTATGGCTGTGGTTTTTCCGCAAGTTCGGCCTTCATCCTTGGAGGATAACGAGACGGTACGCGTCGTAGCGAGAGCGCAAGGAGATAGCGGCTTCCTGTTCTTCAACAACTACCAGAGACTGACGGAGATGAAAGACAAGGATGACGTACAGGTTGAATTGCGGTTGCCCGGAGGTGAGCTGAACGTTCCTGCAAATGGATTTACGCTTAAGAAGGACGGTTACTTCTTCTGGCCATTCCATATGGATATGGACGGTGTACGTTTGAAATATGCGACCGCACAGTTGTTATGTAGGCTTCGCGGAGATGGGGAGACGCTGTATGTATTCTTCGAGGTTTCTGGCGTGCGCCCCGAATTCGCCTTCGAATCGGATACCGTTTCCGATGTCGAATTGAAAGAGGGAACTTTGGTTCGGCAGGATGGTACGCTCGCCATTTCCGATCTGAAACCGGGGTCTGGCTGCGAATTCGCTGTTCGCTCTGTTGCCAGTCATGTCGTTAAGGTGCTGACAATAACCGAAGAGCAGTCGCTGCATTTGTGGAAGGGCCGGGCATTTGGAGGTGAACGGTTAATTCTATGCGAAGGAAACGTCGTGTTTAAGGAGAAAGGATTGCGCATTAGCGGTACTGAAGCCGACCGGATGGCATTTGCTGTTTATCCTCCTGTTGAACATAACATCACTTGTCAGGGCGTTTCGTTGAAGACTTCACAAGACAAAGAGGGGATATTCCAGGCGTTCAAGCCGATCCTGCAAACTCGTGAAGTCGAATTCTCATGGAAGCGGATCCGTGATTCTACGCTAAACGGAGATTTCTTCAACTATTTATTCGAAGATAAGGGGCAAGAAGGAACAGCACCTGAATGGGAGATTCGTATAGATGCTTCGGCATTCGATGAAGCGAGCGAAATCACGTTGATCGTCGATTTCGTAGGAGACGTAGTACAAGCCTATATTGCCGGACAATGCGTCGCAGATCAGTTCTATAACGGCGTCCCTTGGAAAATAGGCTTAAAGAGATTTCGTGATCAATTGGCGAGCCATTCGATTGTTCTGAAAATTTCTCCTCTATTAAAGGAGAGAGACATCTACATGCCATCCAGACCACTGGAAGATCGCCAGCCAGAGATTTTGGCGCTTTCTGCGGAAGCGGAGTATGCGATTAGCATAGACAATGGCAATCGGAGGGTTTAAAGGATCTGAATGATATGAATGTGGGTCAGCTTATAAAGAATGTGCAGATAACTTAGCTCCAAACGTTTCGGTAAGTCAAGTAAGCGCAGGCTAATAAGGGATTCTATGAGCATGAGATGCTGCTTGGCCAATACGGCTAACCAAACGAATAGCCCAACTGATGCAAATTCCCAATCCCCTAATAACTTAGGGGTTAGGGATTTTTATGTTTTATGTAAAGCACCTTAATATCGGATACCTAAGTGCTTATAAATGATCCGTATTCATTTAATGAAAACGTTTTATAATTAAGACTATAGAAAGGAGGCAAACATGAAAACGAATTCACATCCTGTTACATGAACCTCTCTGACCAGTCCTTTACCAGACATATTCAGCAGACGTTTCAGAAAGCAGATCACGTTTCAAATATTTGTGTGGCTAGGACATTTTTATAAAGTATTTAAACAATAGGTTGGCGTAACCCCCGGCAGTTATCGGGAAACAACAAAGAGGAGTGAACGTGAATGAATATGTATTTTGACAAGCCGGCAGATGTATGGACAGAGGCGCTGCCTGTTGGGAATGGGCATCTAGGGGCGATGATTTTCGGCGGTGTGGAAAGAGAACGATTACAACTAAATGAGGATACGCTTTGGTCAGGTCCCCCTAAGGGAGATAATAATCCGAATGCATTAGCGGTGTTGCCCGAAGTTAGGAAGCTGCTGCAAGAAGAGCGATATGAAGAAGCAGACGAGCTAGCGAAGTCTATGTTGGGCCCCTATACACAATCCTACTTGCCATTAGGAGATCTCATACTCGATTTTTATCATGGTGATCTAGCTACCGAATACAAACGAAGCCTTGAATTGGCGACTGCTATTGCCCGTGTTGAGTTTAAGGTGG
>NZ_JBFTSN010000601.1:0-3086 GCF_056400045.1 Paenibacillus sp. 01L418 | reverse complement strand
ACATTATATCGTATAAATATTCATTAGAGGTGAAATCATGACTCATTTATTATCACTAAGAGAGTACGACGCGGACACCATTCACTCCATCATCAGGCAAGGAATCGAGATAAAGAACAGCCCAGAACGCTATTACCATGCTGCAGAGCGTAAAGGTCTTCTTATGCTTTTTCAGAAAACTTCTACTCGTACGAATCTATCGTTTCAATCCGGGATTAACCAAATGGGCGGATACTCAGTCGTTATGGATTGGGATTCCAGCAACTTCAGCATTTCCCCTATCCAGTATGAAGCGCAGTATGTATCAAGAAATTGTGATGTGATTATGGCGAGATTAAAGAAACATTCCGATGTGCTCGAATTAGCGAAGTACTCCAAGGTTCCCGTCATTAATGGCTGCTGCGACAAATATCATCCTTGCCAGGCTCTTGCGGACTTGATGACAATCTATGAAGTCGCTGGTCATTTTGAGGGAATAACGCTTACGTATGTCGGAATTCATAACAATGTAGCCAATTCGTTGGTAGCAGGCTGTATGGCGGTTGGCATCAAGCTTTTATTAGTTACTCCGATCATTAATAAGCCATCTTCGGATGAGGAGCTTATGCAAAAAGCTTTTCAAAGTGGATTTGTTGAAAAGGTTGTTGATTTGCCTAGTGCGGCAGCCAGATCTGATTTTGTATATACGGACACTTGGATTGATATGGAGTTTTTTTATGAAGACCACTATCAAGATGAGAAGAAGCGAAGAATGGAGGAGATGCTGCCTTATCAGTTGAACAGAAGCAATCTTGCAGGACACTCGCCGTATCTTATGCATGACATGCCTATTCATCCGGGCTTCGAGATAGAGGAGGATTTAGTGGAGTCGGAGCGTTCCATCATCTATCAGCAAGCTGAGAACAGGATGCATGTTCAAAAAGCGCTGCTTATGCATTTACTTAAATAAAGTTATCAAAAAAGCTCATCCACGCATACTAAGCGCAGTTGAGCTTTTGATTTTTTTTTGGATGGTCTCAAAATGAGCCATGACCGGCTATGATCTCTTTAACCTGCGTCATTGTATCATTAAAGCGGGTGTCATCATGGTTCCATATGACCACATCAGCATGCTGCATATACTCGCTCTTTAGTTCAATTTCCTCCGCGCGTTGCACCCTTTTGGCGATTTCCTCAGGCATTCCGCCTCTTATTGCCAATCTTCTTTTAATGGATTCAACATCCGCACCTACATAGATCGCAATCACATGATCATACCGCTTCTTTAAAGCGAGTACGCCAGCAAGGTCCATTACAATATGGGCATTCCTATTTTGATCGAATACTTCTTCAATGCTGGATTTTAGTGTACCGTAATAATGCTCGTTGTATCGTGTCCATTCAATAAAGGCATCTGCACGAATGTGATTTTCAAACTGGCTCGTTTCCATAAAAATATAATGAATCCCGTCTGACTCATTCGGCCTCGGGAGTCTGGTTGTTGAAGTAATAATTTTTTGAAAGCCGCTAAGGGTCAGCTCTTTCTGGATTTCGGATTTACCTGAAGCGGAAGGGCCATAAAATGCGAATATTTTCCCCAAACGAAAGCTCTCCTTTATGAATTGTTCAGCGATCTCTTCTAATAAAGACCATATATTGTTAAAATGTTTCTAAATGACAAGGAGCTGGGAGCGAGCCTATGATTCTCTATAAACATTCTTCAAATTCATTTTATAATGATACGGATATTCAAAGGCATATTAATATAGAAAATGCGAAGCAAAGAATTTCAGTTCGGGATGACTTTGAACGTGATTTTGGCAGAATCATTCATTCAGCAGCTTTCCGTCGCTTACAGTCCAAGACGCAAGTGATTGGGATCAGCGAAGGAGATTTTCACCGAACACGGCTTACACATTCCCTTGAAGTATCTCAAATTGCAAGAGGAATTGCCACAACCTTAAATGAAAAAAACAATATTTTTAAAGAGACGGAAAGTAAAATAGATATTTCTCTTATTGAGGCAGCTGCTTTAGCTCATGATTTGGGGCACCCGCCATTCGGGCACCAAGGCGAGCGTGCATTGAATAAATGCATGAGCGCATTCGAGCTAAACTTTGAGGGGAATGCGCATACGTTCAGGCTTTTGACGAATACGACTAGCGATGGGGACATGGAAACGGGCCTTGATTTAACAAGAGCTGTTTTATTGTCCATTTTGAAATACCCAGCCAGCATGAAGCAAGTTAATAATCCCGAGATCACGGGCAAACCGCCTAAATGCAGTGTTTTTGAAGAGGACGAGCATGTATTTCAGTGGGTGATTGAGAGCTTTTCGCCTGAAGAGAAGGCTTATTTCATGCAAGTTTCCGACTTGCAGGCTGGTAAACATAAGAAGACTTTAAATAAAACGTTTGAATGCTCTATTATTGAGCTCGCAGACGATATTGCTTACGCAACCTATGATTTAGAAGATGCCTTCAAGCTTAATATGATCAAAATAGATGATCTATGTGTGGTAGCAAATAAGCATAAGCATATTTCATCCGCTAGAATTGCAGAGTCTTTACGGGTTTTTATGGAGAATAGCGGGGAACGGCATAAACAGACGAAGCGTTTTTTCGCTGATTTGGTTTCTGGATTCATACATGAGATTACGGTTGTTGAGACCCAGCCTGCATTCTCCTCCAGCCGGTTGCGCTATAAGGCAGTAATTACTGAGGATGCTATGGAGCTGCTGGAGGATTTGAAGAAGCTGGTCGAAACGCATGTGATCTTCTCACAGAAGGTTCAAACCTTTGAATGGCGCGGCGGTAAAATAATTGAAAAGCTCTTCGATGCGATGTTCAATGATCCAAACCTGCTTCCAGAAGATAAAAAGCTAAGCTGGCATGCAGCTGATGATCGGATGAATGCCAGATTGGTTTGCGATTACATTGCTGGAATGACAGATACCTATGCATTAAAAATGTATTCTCGTTTATATGAAGCTGCTGGAGGCAGGTTGTTTGATATTTAATTTGAATGGTTATGAGCAGACGTTCAATTTTTTCTTATCTATTAAGTGCTAGGCTGAAACAGCTGCACGCAAGCACCTTCCTCTAATG